>JALUWC010000142.1 GCA_027019885.1 Geoglobus sp. | reverse complement strand
CTTGGATATGTTTATCCTGAGATAGCCACCATCATCGGCTCATTCAGCGTGGGCACGACTTCAATTCCGATAGCCATCGGCCTGATTCTCATGATGTATCCTCCCCTCACCAAGGTGAGGTACGAGGAGATGGGAAAGGTTTTCAGCAATTTAAAGCTTCTGGCATTCTCATTAACTCAGAACTGGATTGTAGGGCCAGTGGTAATGTTTCTGCTCGCCATAGCACTTCTGAGGGACTACCCGGAGTACATGATAGGAGTAATTCTTGTAGGGCTTGCAAGATGCATCGCTATGGTGATAGTGTGGAATGAACTTGCTGAGGGTGACAGAGAGCTTGCCGTGGGGCTTGTGGCATTCAATGCGGTGTTTCAGGTTCTGTTCTATGCAGTCTACATTTACATCTTCATAACCGTATTCCTCACGAAACTCGGTCTGGCAGAGGGCGTAAATGTCAGCATATCCATTGTTGATGCGGCAAAGACCGTTTTCATATACCTGGGCATACCTTTCATAAGCGGGGTTGCAACGAGATACAGCCTTCTGAAAAAGAAGGGGATACAGTGGTTCGAGAACGCCTTCGCACCCAGGATAAGCCCTCTCACCCCGGCAGCCCTGCTCTTCACCATCGTGGTCATGTTCTCGCTGAAAGGAGAGTACATCGTTGGACTCCCAATCCATGTAGCAAGAGTAGCCATGCCTCTCGCTGCCTACTTCGCCATAATGTGGTTCGTCACGTTTTTCATCGCCTACAGACTTGGAGTTGATTATCCGAAGACGACTGCTGTTTCGTTCACAGCTGCAAGCAACGACTTCGAGCTGGCAATAGCTGTGGCAGTGGCTATATTCGGCATAAACAGCGGAGAAGCTTTCGCAACAGTGATAGGGCCACTTATAGAGGTGCCGGTGCTGATAAGCCTTGTGGATGTGGCGTTGAAGTTTAGAGAAATACTTTATGGAGCAGATTAATCCGACGGCATTTTCAATTTACAGGGTAAATATTGCCCACTTCCATCACTCAGCACAGCAGCTGAGCTTCGTCACATCCTTGTAGAAGGTCTGGGCCACCATCTTGATGGCTTCGCTCATCGTTGGATACACATGAACCATGTCTATGATGTCGTCAACCGTCATCCTGTGCTTTATGGCCAGGGCAGCCTCATGTATGACATCTGCAGCCCTGTCGCCGAGCATGTGAACGCCGAGAATCCTCTTTGATCTGGCATCGATAACCATCTTCACGATTCCCCTACTTTCACCCGTCGCCCTTGCCTTGGGCACATGCTCCATCAAAAGCGCCCTGCATGAGCAGGTAAAGCTTTTCTCAGCCTCCTCTTCCGTCATCCCCACAATACCCACTTCAGGATGGGTGAAGATGGCCCTCGGAATGGCGTTGTAATCTACGGTTCTGTGCTTCCCCGCTACTGCATTCTCTGCAGCGGCAATACCCTCCTTTGCAGCAACAGGTGTTGCCATGGGCTCCCCTATCACATCGCCAGCAGCCCAAACGTTCTCAGCAGCTCTCAGTTCCTCGTCCACCTTAATGAATCCTCTGCTGTCAGTTTCAACTCCGGCATTTTCCAGCCCGAGGTTTTCGGTGTTTGGTTTTCTGCCCGTGGCGACCAGAATTTGCTCCGCTCTAAGCGTTAGGGTCTGCTTTCCGACTTTGACAACAACTTCTCCCTCATTCCCGGCTTTTCTGAGCTCAGAGATTGAGGCTGAAGTGTAGATTGTTATCCCGTCTTCTTCCATGTACCTATGAAGGTGTTCCGAGATGATCGGCTCCGCTCTGCTCAGAATCCTCTTGCCTCTCTCGAGGATGGTGACCTGACTCCCAAGTCTGGAAAACAGCTGACCTATTTCTAGGGCTATGTATCCCCCGCCTATGATGATGAGCGATTCGGGGAGTTCTTCAAGCTGAAGTATTGTTCTCGATGTGAGATATCCCGCCTCTTCCAGCCCCTTTATTGGTGGCACGGCAGGCCTTGCTCCCGTGGCTATTATGAACTTCTCCGCCCGGTACCTCTCGCCATTCACCTTTATTTCTGAAGGAGATGTGAAGTACGCTCTTCCCTCGATCAGGTCTATGTTCTCATCGCTTTCAGCAACGCTGATGTACTTTGCATTCCTCAACTCTGCTACAAGCTCGTCCTTCTGAGCGATCAGAGAGGCGAAGTCAAGGGATGCGCTACTCTTAATTCCCTGAAATCCTTTCACAGAATTCTGGTAAATGAGAGAGGCGTGAATCAGGTTCTTTGTGGGAATGCATCCCCTGTTGACACACGTCCCACCTATTTCGTCGAATTCGGTGATGAGAACTTTAGCTCCATACTCAGAGGCTTTTAAAGCTGCTGCAAAGGCTGCAGAGCCTGAACCAAGAATTGCAAGGTCGTATTTTTCTGTCATATTTTATAATTAATCAGTACAACATAATACTTTCGCTTATTTTACAGTAAATGAAGACTGAAATTTTCAGAGACTTCACAAAACGAATTCAGCATTACAGACGACACACTCGCAACCATAGCAATCATCGCCCAGACAAGGTGCACGATTCCAGTAACAGCCAAAGGCACGCCAATGCCATTGAAGGATGAGGCAATCGCCAGATTCTACTTCGTCTTTGTGTAACTCTTTTTCGCTATGCTGTATGCATTAAAGACATGCACGGGAACTTCACAGAATTTGGTAATATTATATATAGAGTGTGGGAGGATGTAGCTAATAAAAGCGGGGCTAATGCCTTCATTCTTGCAGATCTCCTTACAGAGACTGTTTTCTGTCTGATTCTCATTTTCTGCAAAATATAGAACTTTTTTTACTTTCACACTGCACCAAAATGTTATCTCTCTACTTTTCAAGCTGAAAGTTATCGAGGTTGGTATGGATGTATGAGCGGGGTTTGCTGGATTACAGGTTTAGAGCTGTTGTGAGGCTGGCAGGAAGGGAGATCATAGCCATAAGATACCAGAAAGATTGCTGTCAGAAACAACATATTCAAGCGTGGAGGACTTTACAGGTTAAACCTTGAGCAGATCCAGCTTGAGTTTGGTGAGGATCTGGCTATGGAGGTTTAGGAGGTACTGTTGTACATGCTGCCCTTTGGA
>JALUWC010000141.1 GCA_027019885.1 Geoglobus sp. | reverse complement strand
CCCGCGTACTCCGCAGCCTACGGTGCGGTGTTTTTAGCGTGGGCGGTGCTCGTGCTCCGGCATGCCAGGAGGCGGGGCGGAGGGTGAGTGTGTGCGCTGCACATGAATAAAATTTGAATGAAAAGCTGTGGTGGGAAGCCATCCTGAAACAGACTAACTTCTTCGCATACACCTTCATGCTATACTACAACCAACCTGAGGTGAGGGGATGTTATTTGGACAGGTCCTCAATTCTGAATGTACCACTTTCCCCTGCTCTAGATGTATCTTGTTAGGAAACTCATCCTTGAGCTGCTCGCCATGGCTGATGACGATGATTTGACTGAACTGCTTGGCTATATCCCCCTTTGTTAAAAGCTCTAATAAACCTTTCTTTCTTTCCTCGTCGAAACCGCTCAGCGGCTCATCTAGGAAGATGAACCCTGGCACCACCCCTCTGCTGCTTGGTAGCGTGCTCAGGGCGAAGGCTAATCTGAGAGCAAGGCTTATTTGGTCCTGAGTTGCACCGCTGAAGACACCTTTAATTCGCCATCTTCTAGCTTCCTTATCGTATACCTGTATCTTGTACTCCTTTTCGTCTATTTTTGCCGCTTTGTATCTACCTGCTGTGAGAAGGGGTAAAAACTTCATCATGTTGGCCTCTATCTTCTTTTTCACACTTCCAAATACTGCATCTCTTGCTGAAGCTAGGAGTTTCTTTGCACGTTTTATTGCTTCAAGCTCTTGTTCTAGTGAATCCTTAAGAGCACAAAGCTCTTCATACCTCTTCGGCGCATCCTTATTCTCCTCTATAATCTTCTTAGACTCCTCGATAACTTGGATTTTTTCTTCTCTTTCTCTCTTCAGTTCCCCTTCTCTGCTACTCATTTTCTTGAATTCGGCCATTAGATTATCTTCGTCCTCTATTGTTACCTGTTTGTCTTCTTCTATCCGAGCTTTTTCAGCTTCCAATTCTTCAATCTTCTTTTTTAGTTCTTCTACCTTCCTTTTTCTGTTTTCAAGGTCATTAACTACGGGTTCAATGTTTTCCCTCTGGGTATTCATTGCAGCAAGTTCTATCTTGTCTTCATGGATTGATTGAGCAAGAGCTTTTTTGGCTTTAATGGGACTCTCAGCATATGTTTTATTGAAAATATCTTTATAGCGGCTCGGTGTGTTTGGTAGCTCATCCACTAAAGTAAAAAGCACTTTAGTGTTTTCCTCAATCCTTTCTCTCGCAGCTCTAATTGCATCCTTTTTCTCATTCAGCTCATGCTGATATTCGTTCTGCTTTTGCTTTTTAAACTCCATTTGTCGGATGACATTCTCCATTGCCTTCAGCTCGGAATCTATCTCTTTGGTATTCGATGTTTTAAAAATGTAGCCTCCAATAACAAGTGATGCCAAGATGATTACAGAGAACAGTGGACTGACGAGGATTCCTAGGATTAATCCAAGTACGCTACCGCCAATGGCTATGCTTATACCGAGCATCCTGTTTCTAACAGCTCTTTCTCTCCTACCCTTAAGATCACTTAACAGCTTTTCTTTCTCCTTAATTGTCTCGTCTAATTCTTCAATCTCTTCTAGCTTTGATTCAAGTTTCTCTATATCAGACTCTTCTCTTTCGATTAGCTCTTTGTCTTTTTCGATTCTGTCGACAAGTTCCTCAATGTGTCTTAATTTTTCTTCTGCAATAAGAACATTTTCTTGATTCTTAATTTTCTCATTCAGCTCTTCAAGCTCTTTTTTGAGAGTTTCAGCTTCTTTTACGTTATTAACAGCACGCGAGAGTTCTCCTTCAAGATTCTCTATTTTATTTAATAGTTCCTTAATCTTGGAAACCGCCTTCCGCTTAGAATCAAGTTCAATAACTCTGCTTTCAACTTCTGGAAGCTCCTTTTCAATCTCTTTTAGACGAGTCTCCGCTTCCTCTTTTTTATTCAGAGCCTCCTCATACTCCTCTTTTTTCTTTTTCCATTCCTCCACTTCTTCCCTAATCCCTTTTTTAGCTGGACTTCCGTACAGATCTTCTTCCTTTGATCTCTCAAGTTTTTTAAGCTCTTCCTCTGCTATGGTAAACGCTTCTAAATTAAGAAGTGTGCTTATGGTTTTAATTCTTTCCTGCTTTTGAGAAGACTCCAGCTTGCCCAGCTCCTTCTGTTCCACCATGCAGCTGTTCAGCAGGGCATCGCTGTCTATACCGTGGAGTGCATCTAAGATGGCCTTATTAACATTACCGAATTTAGTTATTACCTCCTTTTTCCCATCTCTCCTGATAATTTTAAGCTCATGAGTGTTGTTACCTTTCCTCTGTATTGTTCTCTTTACTTCGTAAACTTCCCCATCTATCGAAAACTTCAGATGAACAAACCCCACATCTGCTCCGTAATTGAGAATATCCTCCACCGATGTCTTCTTTGATGGTCTTAGAGGCATTCCATAGAGGGCGTAGTGTATAGCCTCCAATATTGTAGATTTCCCGCTCTCGTTGCGGCCGTATATCAACAGGGGGCCTTCCGGGAAGACTATGGGTTTGTCCAAGTCAAGGCGCTTGAAGCCCTTTGCGTGGAGAGATATCAGCTTTATTATCATCTCCTCCCCTCCATAGCAGCTTTATCGTAGTACGATAGCGCAAGCTCCAACGCTCTCCTCCAGATTTCCTTATCTCTTTCACCCTGAGACTTTTCGATAAAGGCTTCTCCCAACCTCACAAGTTCCTCTCTAGGCTCAAGTATTCCCGATGAGGAGTGCTCAAATCCCTCGAGAATTGGAGTTATCCTGTCTTCATACTCAAAGTAGAAATTACTCTCATTACCCACCATTGCTAGCTTTAAAAAGTCTATCTTAGAGTAGTGCTCAAACTCCAAGTCTCCCTTCAGTACCAGCTGCAGCAGTCCCTCTGGGTTGCTTGCCTTCTTTACCTCCTCTATCAGCTTCGGCATTATTTGGTCTCGAGGCAGAGAGCTGGTGTGGATGTAAACTCTATTCATGGGCTGACAGCTTGTAGATATGTGCTCCTTCCTGACCTCATCCCCTTCCACCTCCAAATACCAGAATCCCGTCTTGTTCTTATACTCGCCAAAGTCGTTGTGCTCTGTTGAGCCTGGGTACAGCACGAGGGAACCACCTACCTT
>JALUWC010000140.1 GCA_027019885.1 Geoglobus sp. | reverse complement strand
GGCTCGAAAGGCCGGAATGATTGGCCGGGCTACACCACCGGAGCTCAGATTCTTGCCGTGTGAATCAGTTTATAATCTTTTCTCAGGTTGAAAGAGCGGAATTTGTCATTGATTTTTTAAAAATGCCTGAAACAGTATTTAAAACAGGATGCTTTTCAGCATTTCCCAAACTGTTATTTAGAACGGCAATGTAACCTTACTGAGGTGATCTGCATGAGTGAAGCCAGAGAATTGATACTAAAAATGTGTGATCTGCAAAATTCTTCCGAGGACATTCAAAAAGAGCTTTCAGGATGGGAAGGTGTTGTGCAGTACAGACTTGGAGATGAGGAATTTTACATTGAATACAGAAGTGATGGCACATGCACATTCAACGAGGGAAAGCATGAATCTCCAAAATTCACGGTTATAGCAGAACCCGAATTCTGGGTTGATGTTCTGAAAGGAAAGGAAGATCCGATCTCCTCATACCTGATGGGGAAGTACAGGATTGAAGGCAATCTCTTTGAGGCTCAGAAGCTTGCAAAAGTGCTGAAGAAGTTCGCTGAAAAGGTCTGATTTATAATTTTTTATCATTGATTTTTCAGTTTTTAAATAAATTTCATTCGAAAAATAACACAACGAAAGGCTTTTGTCATAATGGGGTGATTCAGAATTATGCTTGCAGAATCAATTCTCACAGATGAGCAGAAAGCAATAAAAGAAGCTGCGAGAGAGTTTGCTGAGAAAGAGTTTCCCAATTACGCTGAAGAGTGCGACAGAGAAGAGAAGTACCCGTTTGAGCTGTGGAAGAAGGCTGCAGAGCTTGGATTCATTGGGATGAGCATTCCAGAGGAGTATGGAGGACAGGGTCTCGGAATTCTCGACACATGTCTTGTTGTTGAGGAGTTCTGGAGGGTTGATGGAGGTCTTGGGCTCATAATGGCCTCAACCTTTGGTTCGGAGCAAATTCTAATGTTCGGAAATGAGGAGCAGAAAAGGAAATATTTACCCCCATTGGCTCAGGGAAAGGCGATATGCGCTGCCTGCTACACAGAACCCTATGCAGGGAGTGATGTAGCTGGAATAAAGACGAAAGCTGAGAAGGATGGAGATGAGTATGTAATCAACGGCACAAAGATGTTCATAACAAATGGAACAATAGCCGATTTCTATGTTGTACTTGCCAGAACGGATCCAAATCCTGCTAAGAGGCATCACGGAATGAGCGTTTTCATTGTTGAAAAGAACACACCGGGAGTTGAGGCGAAAAAGCTGGAGAACAAGCTCGGGATAAGGGCAAGCGACACAGCTGAAGTTGTTTTCAAAAATGTCAGAGTGCCAAAAGAGAATCTCGTAGGGCAGAAGGGACAGGGATTCTACCAGACAATGATGTTCTTCAATGTTACAAGAATTCCTGTTGCGTTTCAGGCGGTTGGGATTGCAACAGGAGCTTTTGAGCTTGCATTCAACTACGCAAAGAACAGAGAACTTTTTGAAAGAAAGCTCATGGACTTTCAGGTAACTCAGGAGAAGCTTGCGAAGATGAGGACAGAGCTTGAAGCTGCAAGACTGCTTGCATATCAGGCAGCATACTTTCAGGACAAGAGAGGAATGCCCGATCCAGGCTTGACTGCAATGGCAAAATACTACACGGCAAGGGTTGCTCAGGAAATTGTGCATGAGGCCCTTCAGATCTATGGCGGTTACGGGTTTATGGGTGAGCAGGCTGTTTCAAGAATGTTCAGGGATGCAAGGATTCTCGAAATCTATGAAGGCACGAGGGAGGTTGAGATCGAGGTGATTGCGAGATCACTCACCGGGATGATTCCCTCAATTCTCGGTGCTGTTAGAAAGCATCCAATGATGTAACATTTCCAAAATTTTTTGAATTTACCAGATTCCCCTTTGATATTGACTTTTTTCTATCCGGAGCTGGTAAAGCAACAAAATGGAAATCTTTTTCATCAACCGCAGTGAGTGAAGTTTTCGTAAGGGTGATGAAATGAGAATGCACGAATATCAGGCCAAGCAGATTTTCAGAGAGCATGGAATTCCAACGGCTAAGGGAGAGCTTGCAGTAAACCCGGAGCAGGTTAAAGAGGTTGCGGAGAAGCTCGGAGGGAAAGTTGTTCTCAAGTCTCAGGTTCTCGTAGGCGGTAGAGGAAAGGCTGGCGGAATAAAGCTGGCAAACAGCCCTGACGAAGCTTACGAGCTTGCAAAACAGATGTTTGGAATGGTAATCAAAGGCCATAAGGTGGAGAAACTTTACATTGAGGAGCAGCTTGAGATTGAGCGAGAGATGTACGTTGGCTTCACCATAGACAGAGCGAGCAAGGGCTTTGCCCTCATTGTCAGCAGCGTTGGAGGAATGGGCATTGAGGAAATCGCTGTTAAGCATCCGGACAAAATCGCCCGAGTAACTGTCGATCCGGTTTACGGACTGTGGGATTATCAGATAAGGAATGTTCTTTACAAGTCCAGTATGCCAAAAGAGTATCAGAAAGAGGTTATCAGGATAATAAAGGCTCTGTACAGCATTCTGATGCACAACGAAGCTGAGCTTACAGAAATAAATCCGATGGTGATTACGAAGGATGGAAAGATAATCGCTGCAGATGCAAGGCTGAACATAGATGATAACGCCCTCTACAGACATCCAGATCTCAAGGAGCTGAAGGATTATACCGAAGTCGATCAAACAGAGAGAATAGCTGAAGAGAAGGGGCTGAACTTCGTGAAATTGGATGGCAATATTGGAGTCATTGCTAATGGAGCGGGAATGAGCATGGCGACGATGGATCTGATCTACCTTGAGGGTGGAAAACCAGCAAACTTCCTCGATGTTGGTGGAGGAGCAAGTAGTGAGGTTGTTAAAGAGGCTGTAAGCATGATCCTGATGGACGAGAACGTCAAGGTTATCTTCATGAACATATTTGGCGGAATTACAAGGTGTGACGAGGTTGCTAAGGGTTTGATCAAAGCATTTTCAGAAGTGGAAATTCCAGTGCCTGTTGTGCTAAGACTGGCGGGAACAAACGAGGAAGAGGGAATGAAACTCATTGAGGGCTTTATAGAGGAAAAGAGCATAGACAGCATCCACGTGGTCGAGACGATGGAGGAAGGGGCGAAGAAGGCGGTAGA
>JALUWC010000139.1 GCA_027019885.1 Geoglobus sp. | reverse complement strand
ACTGCTGTGGTTATTTTTTTAGTAGAAAGAAGTCTCAGATTCATATGATCTTGATTTTACTCCATCCACATTACTCGAACCCATATATCCTCAGAAACTAAACACGATTATGTTGAAGGTAAAAAAATTGCAGAAGAGCTGGAGGTTTTTGAAAGAAACAAAGCTCTATCTGAGATCAAAACTACCAAATTCCGTCTGAATTTTATCTGTTATCAGAGATTCTGGTGTGGAGCCGGACAAGTTTGATGGGCGTTGCCAATCCATAGTTGTAAGAAAGGAGATGAACGCTATTGTAGGAACACTACTGTAAATAATTGGGGCCAGTCGTTAAAGCCAGTAAGAAGATTGCTACATCTATGACGTAGTGGATGTTTAGAGGAGTGAATTGATTCTTATAAAACGCCTGTATTATAGAAAAATGTCTCGTCTCAGGTGTTTTTGTAAGAGAAGTGTTGTAGATGCATTCTTTTTGTGGTTTAAGGAAGGAGTAAAGAAATTCTGGAACAAATTTCATTTTAGGAGCTCTTTTAATTCTGTATAATGCTGGTTGGAGAGTTTTGTAGGGGAGCACAGTTCTGGAAGATCTGGAAAAAGAATCGAGAAATTTTTAAAAATAGTATTTAAAGAAACCTCTAATTCTATAATCAAACAATTATATATTTTAAATAATACAACTCTTCAAAGTAATTATCTTGGGAATCATCAACAGCGCGTCAGAGCTTTTTTGTCACTGCTTCTCTTCAAGCTCTGCAGGTCTGTAATGTTTATAGAGCTTGTCTATGAACACATCAAAGTCTATTCTCTCAAGAATGCTCCAGTCAAATGGATCTGCCTCTCTCTCCTCGATGTAAAGGGAGTGTGTGGGACAGACAGCTATACATGATCCGAAGCCATCACAGACCCTCTCATCAACAAGCACAGCCTTGCCTTCAACAAGGTCCAAAGCATTTGTTGGGCAGGATTCAACACACCTGCCACATCCAATACACGTTTCAGTGTTTATAGCGATAATCATTCGTTTAACCATTCAGAACCCCCTGTGGGCTTTCCTCTCAGCTTCAATCATACTCTCATCAACAACTCCGGTGTACTCTTCCACCTCCCCACCAACCCTGACTATAAACCTTTTCGTTCTCTTTTCTCCTTTCTCTCTCTCAACCATCATGTGCAGAGCCTGACAGCATGGCACCTCCATTGTGTAGATCTCAACCTCTCCGAATTCTCCATCGCTCATCAGTAGTTTTATTTTCTCATATATTCTCTTTGGATCTTCAAGCATGGGACACCCGATTAAAACAGTCTCTTTTTCAAACTTCTCTGCAAGCTCTCCATCAACAAGCACTGCACAGTCTGCAGCGACGACTATCCTTTCATCTTTCATGAAATCTGCTTTTGGATGCACAAGCAGTAATTTAACTGGCCACTGTCTCATGAACTTGGTTTTAGATCCCTTTGGATATAAGTTATCCCTAAGTTCTTAGGTTGAGGGCAAAGTTCCTCTCTCCATTCTGCTTTTTGAGTTGCAGAATTGTTGTTTGCTGTTGTCTTGTATTGGAATCGAGAGGGTTCGATATGTTCTCCAAGGTCTGTCCAGAAAGTAATATAATACAGTCAAGCATCTGCTGCATCAGTCTCGCTAAACGTTCCACAGGAAACAGGGGGGTGGGAGGAATCGTGATAATTTTATGAATGGCGTTAGTGGCGTTCGTGATGATTGTCTTGAAGTTCTGTGGAGAGCACATCTAAAATCCTGACGTTATTACAGTGAACAGAGCAGCAGAACAGTTAAAACACTCTTAATACCTCTACAACCGGCTTGTCACATCTCTTGCTATTTGCATGGGTGAATTGAAAAGCGATAAAAAACTCAGGTTTAACCCCTGTTTAAATGTGGTGGAGTTTGCACAGTTTTTACACCTCTTCTGCAAATCTCTTAGGCTGTGCGACACATCTCCAGTGGAAATCAAGGGGTGGGTGGCACCGTTCAGCATGGTGTTAGATGCAGGCACAGTCTTTCAGCTTCAATAAAGTGTTCTGTCTTTTTCAAACCATTATAAAAGTGGAGTAATTGTATTATGAATTCACAGATCTGTGGATTCAGATATTTGTGATGCGACGAAGGGTTTGTTTTGTTTGAAAATAGTAAAGATGATCCCTTTACAACTCTCACCATAAAGGAGTATACTAGTTTGTGGAACTCCATTTTTCAGAGCCTGTTTTGCCCATTCAAAACTCAGCTCGAAGGGTAAAACATTTCCAGAGCTTTATGATGAAACTTTATGATGGATCGCAGCTTTAGATGATATCTACTCACTCTCGGAATCTCCCATCGAGGCTTAACAGGTTTTGATGCACAAACCGCGACCGCACTAATTTTAATAACTCCATTCCGTTCTCTATCGAATACTAATTTAGCTTTTATCTTTAGTGTGAAATGCACTTCAATGGCACCAACTCTTGAAATTCCAGAGGTTTGATGATCTCCGAATGTAAAATCTGTAAACTCATCTACCGGTTCATCAGTGCAGCGCTCTGGGATTCATTCGTTACAGTTAAAAATTCACAGTCAATTTATTCCCATGGGTAGAACTCTAACTGAAAAAATATTCAGCAGAGCAAGTGGAAAGAAAGTTGAAGCAGGGGAATATGTTTTTGCAGAAATAGATCGGGCGATGATCCATGATATTACTGGCCCATTGGCTGTTAAGGCATTTAAAGAAATTGCAGGAGAGGGCGGAAAGGTATGGGATAGTAAAAAGATAGTAATCGCTTTTGACCATCAGGTTCCTGCTGACAGCATAAATGCAGCGGAAAATCACAGAATGCTGAGGAAATTTGCTCAGGAACAGGGAATTCTCAATTATGATGTTTATGAAGGTATAGCTCACCAGATTATGGTTGAAAAGGGTCATGTTCACCCCGGAACAATTGTTGTTGGAGCTGACAGCCACACATGCATGTATGGGGCGCTGGGGGCATTTGCGACAGGTATAGGATCAACAGATATGGGAGCGGTTTTTGCTCTCGGCAAGCTGTGGTTCAGAGTTCCTGAAACGATCAGATTTGATATTGATGGGAAACTGCAGAAAGGAGTGTACAGCAAGGACCTCATCCTCTACCTTATCGGGACGATTGGTGCAGA
>JALUWC010000138.1 GCA_027019885.1 Geoglobus sp. | reverse complement strand
AAGTGGATAAGGAAAAGTAGCTCCTGCTCCTGTTAATTCTATTCCTTGGGCCAGGGAAAATTTTGGCAATAAAACCATCCCCACGATAAAAACACTCATCAAAAACTTCATGTTTTTAACCCTGTTCATCCTCACCTCCTATTTATAAATTTAGAACTTAACATTCCAGTCAATCTGTAATACTTGTTTCCTCCCTTTCCCCTTTATCCTTTCCATATAGTAATAGTCCATGCCTAAAGTTATATGCCTGCTAAGACCAAAAGTAAAAGCGAGTTCATGCCCTTGGGTATCTGTATGTCCTGAATAAGCATCTGAGTCAGGAAAGATATCCAACCAGGCATCTTTTTCTAATTTTCTATACATATATTTCACCTGCCAATCTTTGAAATCTTTGACTTCCTTATCCCCTAATTTAATACCCAAAAGGAATCCTCTATTCTCACTTGGGGGATCAGGGTTATAAATATAATCTCCCCAAATACCTAAATAAGGCAATCCTCCAAAAAAGTTTTTAACTCCCCATTCAAAACTGGGAGATATTGAAGTGTAATCATACTTTAATACCCCGTTTTCTAAGGTGTTATATTTACCACTATTATCTGCCCCGTTGGTTAAAAGAGTGCCTTTGACATTATCAAAAATGTATCCTGCGACAGCTAATTTAATATAGGAAGTTTCATTAAATCTATATTTAAATCCTGGCTGGATCACCAACATATAGGGATCAGAAGGGTCACTCCCCGATTCATCCAAAACCCAAAAACCGGCATTCATAAATAGACCATATCTATTTTCTTCCTCTTTCCTTAGCAATATGGATATCCCTTCTGGATTTATATCCGAATCCCATAATAAATCCGAAGGTCTGAAGATTAATTTCTTAATGCCCTTAATCTTTCCAGCCTTTACAGTCACCCAGGTATATGGCTTCAATTCTACATAAGCATAGTCTAACCTTACATCAGGAGTGGAAAAACCTCCCTCCATGGTTTGGTTAGTAGAACGTGCATCATTGCCTCCTGTAGCAAAACCAGCAGAGATTTGCATTCTTTCTTTTACCTTACTCTCCATCCCTAATCTAAATCTATAGCGCCCACGGTATCTGTCAGGTGATCCAGTTTTATCCTCCCATTGATACCTTAACCTGAAATCTCCCTTTATCTTTGTGTTCCTGACCCACTCAGGCACACGGGTGCTTTCTACATCCTCTTTCTTCTTTATTTCTTTTTGAGCCTCAGCCAAAACTTCTCTTGCCTCTTCCTCAGTCAGTATTCTTTTTTCTACAAGTTTTCGCACCAAGATATCAATCTCAGATGTGTAAGCACGGGGTGTAAACATTAAGACTAAACCCGCTACACTTGTCCAGGCAAGAATACGTCTCCCTTTCCTCATCTTCTCATCTCCTTTCCTTCATTTTTAAATAATTTCCTATTCCCTCTATTACTCCCTGAAATTTATACATTTTTATTGTTAAGTGGATATAAATGCTTGGTTAATTTCCCGTTAATTTCTTTCTTTCTTAATGGTCAGGCTTTTTAATTGTCCTATTCTTCTCTGGAATATTGAAAGAATCCAGAGATTGCCTTTTATCTCTGGATTTCCTCACATACTTTTTCCTGTCTGAATAAAATGCACAGAAGGAAATATTAACCAAAAGGAAGAGTTATTATAAACTTTGTGCCTTTACCTAAATCGCTTTCTACATCTATTCTTCCATTATGCAAAAATACAATATGTTTAACAATGGAAAGTCCTAAACCTGTCCCGCCAAGTCTTTTAGAATTAGATTTATCCACTACATAAAATCTTTCAAAAATTCTATCCAGATGTTCTCTTGGTATTCCAATACCCGTATCCTGCACTTCAATAATTACTTTTTTATTGTTTTTTCTTAACTCTACACTAACCTCTCCTTTTCTCGTATACTTAATAGCATTGTCTATTAGATTTATAAACATCTGCTCCAATTTAAAAGGATCTCCCTTTATAACAGGTTCATCTTTGCATTTCAAATTTAATTTTAGTTTTTTCTCTTTTATTTTCTGTTCAAATATTTTAAATACGTCCTTAACCATTTCTTTTAGATTTACCTCTTCTTTCAATTGAGTTAATCCTCTCTCTTCCAATTCCGAAAGAAGAAGCAAATCCTGAACAATATTTATAAGACGCTCTGTGTGCTTTTTTATAATTTCTAAATAATGTTTTGCATTACCTTCTACTTCCTCTTCCAGAGTCTCCACATATCCCTTTATTGCCGTCAAAGGAGTGCGTAGCTCATGGGAGACATTTACCACAAAATCCTTCTTCATCTTTTCCAATTTTTTAAGTTCTGAAACATCATGAAACACAATTATCAACTCCTCTTTAGAAGACACAAAGGAAAGGCTACAAAGAAAAACTCTCCCTGAAAATTCCAGCTCTTCCATAAATCGCTTTTTTTCTTTCATCCCCCTCTCTATCAACTTCACGATTTTAGGTTCTCTAAAAATCTCCCAATAAAATTTACCCTCAGGAGATGAATGAAGCATTTTCCTGAAACCTTCGTTAAAAATAGAGACTCTACCTTCATTATCCAATACCAGGAGACCTTCCTCCAGAGAGGAGATGATCTCATTCAACTCTTCCTGTTTAACCTTGAGATCTTGGAATAGAGTACTTAGTCTATCCCTCATCTCATTAAAACTTCTCGCCAGATTACCCAGCTCATCTTTCCTTATAGGAATTACGCGAGTATTAAAATCTCCGTGGGATAAGCTTCTGAAAGCATCCACCAACTCCCTTATAGGATGAGATAAATTCTGGGAGAACATATAGGCTCCTCCAAGAGAAAGAAGAGTTACAAAAACCATGGTTAAGAAAATCTTTCCTTTTAAATTTCTCAGTAGACCATTTATGTCCCGCAAGAATAAACTTACTCTAACCACTCCCTGAAGTTTGCTGTTTGATTCAATAGGTAAAGCAACATATAACATCTCCTCTCTCACAGTCGTGCTAAACCGAAGAGAGCTACCACTTCCTTTCTCCAAAGCCTCCAATACCTCAGGACGTGTTCCGTGATTCTCCATTAAAACAGGGTTCTTCTGTGAATCCGCCAGAACCCTACCATCAGGAGCTATAACGGTAATCCTGGTCTTTATATCCTTTCCCACCCTTTTTACCAGCTTATCCAGTTCCTGAAACCT
>JALUWC010000137.1 GCA_027019885.1 Geoglobus sp. | reverse complement strand
TCCGGACATAGTCTCAATGATTGAAAAATTTTCGGAGATAAGCGAAAAGCCCTTGGCATGCAGGAGAATCGCTGAGAAGAAAAACTATGCTGAAAAAATAGGGGAAAAGGTAAATGTTGTATATGTCGGAAGCATAATCTCTCAGCTCGTAGCAGATGGATACATCCCGCTCGTATTCTGATCACTTGATCCCAAACTTTTCAGGGAATTTCTTGCCCTTGATGTGAATCCTGAAAAAGTCATCACCGTGGCAGCTCTTGCATCCAACTCCCCTGTTCAGGTGTATTGTCAGCAGATTTCCGTTACTTGGAGTGAATGGATCGGGGTAACCATGACACTTCCCACAATCCATCTTTTTCAAATTAAAATCCACATGGCACTTTCTGCAGTCTGAATACTTGCTGTGATGAAGGTTACCTATCGCCTTTACAGTGTCGTTTCCTTTTGCATGGCAGTAAGCACAGAATTCGATTCCGTTCAGATGCCCCGGAATTCTGTTTGCTTGTGGTATGTATTGTCTCGTACGGTTCATGTGGCAGTTCTCACAAACAACAACCTCTTGAAACTGCGGGGTGGTTTTCACACTTTTCTGCGATTCGGGAGTTTGAGTTATCGCTGAAGTTGGAGTGGAAAGCGGTGCCGTTTCAGGTGGTTTCTGATTTACATTTTTTTGAGCACACATGAAGAAAAATGGCGCTACAAGTACCAATACAAAAAATAAAATTGTTTTTCTGTTCATGGTGAATCTCAAACTGAATTACTGCTCCTGCTCCACAAACTTGTTTGCAGCTTTATGGAGAGCACCAATGTCTGTTCCGTGGCAGGTTGTACAGTACTTGCCTCTTGGAAGGTGAATGTTTACGAGATTCCCGTAGCTCGGTTTAGTTGGATCCGGATATGCATGACAGTTCTCACAGACCGTTCTACCCTTTTCAAGTGGTTTTGGAATATGTATATTGTTCGGAGAGCCGTGACAGACCTGACAGTCTATGTTTATTGTGCCGGGGCCAACATGGATTTTGTGTGGGTCCCATCCATGGCAGTTCCCACAGAGCTGTCCTCCCTCAACATGCGGCTTGTATTCACTTGCTTTAGTGTGACAAACCGTACACTCAACAACTGGACCTTTTGATTCGACCTTCTTGGGGGTTGTTTCCGGTTTTGGTGTTACAGTTTTTGCTGGAGTTGGTGTTTTCCCGGCTTTAGGCACTTCAGTTTTCTTGGGTGTGGGAGTTGTCTTAGGTTTAGCCTCTGGCTTCTTTTCCTGCTGGGCACATCCAAGGATCAGTGCTCCCAGCAGGATGAGTGCAAAAAGTAATATTACTTTCCTGTTCATATTGATGGTGATGTGCCCCGAATATATTAAGATTGCGATTATTGCCCCCCAGAAGGGTATCTGTGCTTACATCAACTCCGATTCTTCAAACACCTCTATACCACGGTTTGAAATGGTAAATGGCCTTGGCTTCCTCTGATGATTTACCCTTCTCATTTTTATAATCTCGATTGAAAGGATCGCTTCCTCAAGCTCGTTCTCCCTGTATGTTTTCAAAACTATTATCCCATCTGAAACGTACTCCATTATCCCAAATTTGGAGCTTGAAGGCTTTTCGATGTTGCTTTCCCCTGTTATGATTCCGGTTGCGCCTATGGCTTTTACAATGCCTCTGATCTTTGCCAGAAACGAGTATCTGCCTGCATCATCAAACAGTGTTTCAAGTATTGTTAATGGATCAATAAGAACCCTCAATGGTTTTATGGTCTCGAATATTCTCTTCAGGTGATCCTCAAAACCCTCAACTTTTTTCTTAACTTCCTCTGCGTCAAGTCTGACGATAAGAAGATCGTCTGAGTGGGCGGAAAAGTTCATTCCATATCCTTCAGCTGTCTGTATAAGCCCTGCCTCATCCTCATCAAAGCTTATAACCAGGCATTTCTCACCGTTTTTAAGGCCTTCATATATGAAATGGAGTCCAAGTGTTGTCTTTCCGGTCCCGCATGACCCTATAACTGAAACAAGATACCCCTGAGGTATTCCTCCTCCAAGCATCCAGTCAAGACCTTTAATCCCAGTCGAAACGAGCTTCATCACACCACCCTTTCATACTGAGAAACAACAAACCCTGCAACAGGATCTACCCTTATCTGCAATCTCGATACCTTTTCCCTTTCCAGAAACGGCATCAGTCCTGCCAGTTTTATAAAATGTATCCATCTTCCAGCCCATCCTTTGTAGTTTTCCCACTCAAACAGGATTATCCCATCTGACTCTGCAAGGATCTGGTTCTCAACGTTTCTTGGAAGAACGTCCTTTGTGAGAAGTCCGAGAACAAGAATGTTCTTTTTCAGCGAGAGCTTTCTGATCCCGATCATGAGATGGACAAACTCATGTCGCTCTATCTCACCCTGCGATGCTCTGTAAAGGTCTGTTATGGAATCAACAACAACTATCGAATTTTCCTGAATGTCATCAAAAGTGTTCATAAATTCCTGAACAACCTCACCTTCTCTTTTCAAATCAAAAATTGTAAAGTCCTCCTCGCCAATCCATCTCCTTGGAACTATGCTGTCCCAGAAATAGAACTTTTCAAGACTTGCAACCTGAATTTCGTTTCTCAGTGTGTCCGGATTTTCCTTTGGAAATGTGTTCCCAATCTCCGTCAGAATCTCATCCTCACTCTTTGTAAATGTCACGATGTTCTTCCCGTTTTTTCTGTTTCTTATAAGCACATTGAACGCAAATTCCCTTCCTCCTGCACCCGGCTCTTCGAGAAGGTAAACCAGCCCGACTCTGAGTCCTGAGTATCTGTCAATGACTTCAATACCTGTCAAAAACCCCAATCAAACCACCTCGATTAGGGCATCACACATGAGAGACGCCTGGGCAAAATAGATCGGGTCTAATTCGTTTTCGAGAATTACAATGACTGCAACAAATCCCCTGAATCTCGTTTTTCCTGTGAGCTGTCTGAGGAATTTGATAAGTGAATCACTCGACTTGTAGAGGGAAATTGTCGAGAGAGAATCTATGTACAAAAATTTTTGCTCTGAGCTCACGTTTTCCATTGCCCTGTCTATGGAAACCGTAAGCTGGACGGGATTTGGGGATTCAACGTATATGCAGTTGTTTTCTCTGCACAAATTGTTGGAGAACTGCTTTGTAACCGCATCTATAAAAACAAGGTTGTGCATATCTGCTCCAATTCTGCCGAGATGCTTTTTTAGCGAGCTGCACGGCTTGTTGAGAGAGACATAGACAACCTTTCCAATTGCGGTCATGAACCTCACAAGCCTTTCAAGTGATTCAAAGTATGACGATGGAGTTACCTTCACAAGCACCACATCAGAACCTTTCTTTATCTCTTCCAAGAACCTTTTTTCCAGTACCGACTGCTCTGTCATCTCATTCACTCGATACCCCTTTGCCCGAAATGCATTACCGGACGTCATGGCCATATACTTATTATTATTTTCCGAACATAATGTCGGTGAATTATATTTAAAATTAACCCATGATTTAAGGTGATTAATTGCGATCGGAGAGTATTTAAATCCAGAATCGAATCACAGCCTCTGAGGGGCCGTGGGGTAGCCTGGTCATCCTTCCATCTTGGGGGGGTGGAGACCCGAGTTCAAGTCTCGGCGGCCCCATTTATCTCAGCTAACAACATTTTTTGGTGAGTCATTGATGTATGCTCTGATGTTATCCACAGTCACCTTAAGCCTTCTCATCAATGCCTCTTCCGTGTAATATCCAACATGAGGTGCTAAAACTGCATTTTTTGCATTCCTGAGAGGGTGGTTCTCAGGCAGAGGGGGTTCAATGTCAAAAACATCAAGACATGCCACAATCTTTCCACTTTCGAGCATTTTTGCAAGTGAGGCAGTATCAATTATTTTCCCTCTGGCTGTGTTCACGATTATCGCTCCATCCTTCATCATCGCAAGCTCCCTCTCTCCAATCATCCCTTCGGTCTCTTTAGATAGGGGAACATGAATCGTAACGACGTCGCTCATCTTAAGAAGCTCTTCAAGCGGAACATACCTAACCCCTTTTTCCTCAAGCTCCCTTTTTCTTGTCCGTGAATAGGCCATGACATTCATTCCAAAGGCAAGGGCTATCTCACACACCCTTTTTCCAATTTTTCCGGTGCCTATAACGCCCATCGTCTTTCCATAAATCTCACTTCCAAGCAGACCTTTATTGTCTTTTCCAGATCTCACAGTCATGTCGCACTCAATGAGTTTTCTCTTTGCAGAGATGATCATTCCGAAAACAAGCTCTGCAACAGAACTGGTTGAGTATTCAGGGACGTTACAAACAGTTATGCCGAGCTCACGGCATTTGTCAATGTCAATGTGGTCATAACCTGTAAATGATACTGCAATCATTCTCAGATTTTCAAGCTTTTCAAGAGCTTCTGCTCTGACAGGATAATTCACAACAACCATTATGTCTGCATCTCTCGTTCTCTCCACAACCTCTTTCTGGCTCCCTGGTTTCGTGTCAAACATCTCAACCTCACAGTTGAGGGAGCTGAACTCCTCCATCACAACCTCTTTCGGAAGTTGCAGGGGTTCAATAATGGCAACCTTCATGGATGTTCATCTGTAAGACTTGGAAATTAATTTTTCGTACCGTCTTTTATCCATGCGATCATGATAGAGGAAAAATTTAAAGGATTGATAAGGGCAAGTAAATTCCATGGTGAGGGTCTTGATTTCCTTTCCTCTTGATGATGAGTATGTTCTTAAGATAAGGGAGGTTGAGGATGTCGACGTTGTCAAGGCAACAGAACCTGACACAATACTCAGAGAAATTGAGGATGCTGAAGTGCTGTATGCCAGTAAAATCACAAAAGAGGAATTCTCTAAAGCTAAAAAACTTGTCTGGATTCAATCACCGTTTGTTGGTGTTGATTCATTACTCATCGATGAGGTTAAAAAGAGCGATATTATTATCACCTGCTCCAGAGGTGTTCATGCATCTCAGGCTTCAGACCATGTATTTGCCTTAATTCTGGCATTTGCGAGGAGACTTCCCGAGCTTTTTGAGGATCAGAAGAAAAGAAGATGGAAGCCAAGACATCCATTTCCCTTTGACCCTCTTGATGAGCTTCAGGGGAAAACTCTTGGCATTATTGGTCTTGGTTCGATAGGAATGGAGATAGCGAGAAAGGGGAAGTGCTTTGGTATGAGGGTTATGGGAGTTAAAAGCACGATATCTCCTGTAGATTATGTGGATGAGGTGTACAGTCCTGAAAGCATTGATAGAGTTCTGGAGCAATCAGACTTTCTTGTCCTGTGTGTCCCTCTTACTCCTAAAACAGCAGGAATGATTGGAGAGAAAGAGCTTGGGAAAATGAAGAAGACATCCTACCTGATAAACATCGCAAGAGGAGGAATTGTTGATGAGATTGCTTTAATCAGAGCCTTAAGGGAAGGATGGATAGCAGGCGCTGGGATAGATGTTGCAGAGCGTGAACCTTTGCCTGAAAGTTCTGAGCTGTGGGATCTGGAAAATGTTATAATAACACCGCACGTTGCAGGATCGACTCCCCACTACTGGGACAGAGCAGTATCAATTTTTATCGAAAATCTGAGAAGGTTTCTATCAGGAGAGGAACTGATGAATGTTGTTGACAAAGATAAAGGATACTGATCAAAAACCTGTAAAATCCCTTGCCAACTCCACAATCTTGGGAAATATCTTTTCAACCACCCCTCTTTTTGGAACGACAAAAGTGTAGATCACTCTCGTAGAGGGTGTTACGGAGATATGCTTCACCTCTTCTACAGGAATACCCTTCATGTGTTTTAAAAGCTTGTTCAGATCCTCCTTTTTTCTGTAATACACAACAAATTCTTCTCCGCTGATACTGACAGTCTCTGTTCTGTATTCAACCTCATTGTCTATTGGTTTTGTGAACCTGTAGGTTCCTTTTTTCACTGCATGGACATCTCCCTTAACAGCGTATCTGCATTTCAGAACAAAAAACAGCCTGTCGTCTTTGAGAGTTAGCTTTGAGATTGGAAGATAGAGTATGCTCTGTCTTGGGAGGAGAGTGAGTGTGACCTCTATACCATCTATATATGGATCATCAATCTTGTATTCAGCTTTAAAGCCGATATATCCTCCAAGCCACGTATAGAGCTGGTCTTTTGGTTTTATGGTTTCCTCAAGCTCCTCCACGGCATTTTTCATGAGCAAAATATTCAGTTTCCTCCCATAAAAAAACTGAAGAGTTGTAATTCCTGCAAAAAGCACAAGAACCGCAAAAAGGTCCGAAAGATTGAAGAATCCCATTCTCAGCCCTCCAGATAGACAACTCCAGACGATTTCTCCACAATTCTGTATCTCACCCCAGCACCTTTTAAAGCTCTTTCCATCTCTCTCAGAATCGCTCTCAGAACCATCCAAGCTAAGGGTACACAGGATTTACAGCTTGGGAGTGATCTGTTGAAATTTACAAAAACTGTCACACATCCTCCTTCAACATTCAGCCCATCAACGAGACCAAGCTCAACTATACTAACACCAAATTCCGGATCTTTAATTTTTTTAAGGAGCTCAATAACTCCATTAGCTTCAATGTTTTCACTCATCTGCTCACCTCTGCAATTCCAAAAAGGGTTTTGCCCACTTCTTTAAGCATATCTATGCCATGCGGATGGGAGCTGAGAAGAGGGACTTTCACAGCCTTTCCAATTTTCTCAAGCCTTTCTGTTATCTCGTTATCGGCTGTGTACTTGTTGATTATCACACCCGAAACTCTCAAGCCGAAGTTTTTTAACGCATCAATCGCTCTTTCTCCTTCAAAAAGTGAGAGAGGTTCTGGATTGGCAACCAAGAATATGCTGCATTTTTCTGACAGAAATTTCTTGACAAGTTCCATCTTTTCCTTTTTCTCTTTCAACTCTCTCATAACCGGATCTTCCTTTTCCCTAATCGGAATGTTGACTTCTTCTCCATCTATTATCACACATTTCCTTCCTGTAATACTTTCAACCGCCCTTCTCCTGCTTAAAATCTCATTCCTGAGCTCCATGAGCTTGTGTATCCATATGAGGGCCGTGTAGGGTAGGGTAAGAACTCTGACAGTTAAGCCGGTGGGAGGCATATCGAGCACTATGTGATCATAATCAAGCGATATGAGATCTGTAAGCCCCTCAAGAATGCTGTATTCCTCTATTCCAGGGGAGTACTTCAGAGAGTCAACGTATCTGTCAAGATTCAGAACTTTCAGATAGGCGTACATCCCCTTTATTCTGCTAACAGTTCTCTCAAGATATTTTTTTGTCAAGAGATCTGTGTCAACCTCAATGGCAAACAGGTTATCTGATATTTTTTCAGGTTTTCCAGAAAGATTGACTCCATAAACATCTCCAAGGTTGTGAGCAGGATCGAGAGATGCGATGAGGGTTTTGCCAGTTCCGGCAAGATTGATGGCAAGAGATGCGCTGCACGTTGTTTTCCCAACTCCACCTTTGCCTATGAAAATGTATCCTTTCCTCATTCCATCTACCTCACAGCTCAAAAAATTCTGCTATCTGGCTCAGCGGATCATCAGCTCTTTCTGCTGATATCCCAAGCACATAAAGTTCTTTCGCAACATGAGGTAATAATTCAAGGCTCAGAAATGCTGGAGGAGATGGAAGTCCTATATAGCTGCCAAAAAGAAGAATGGCGAAAACATTTTCAAGCTCTCTCTCCTCAACTCTTATGAATTCAACAGATCTTCCCCTAAACCCTTCTGCAAACCCATCAAAAAAATTGTATAAATCTTTAAAGATTTTTCTGAGACTTGGTTTCGTCAAGCAGGTACAGCCTCCTCACTCTCTCTCCTGACAGCCATTCCAAACTCGTACAGCAGCATAATGGCAAGCAAGAGCTCAATTGCAACAATTGCCAAAACAGGTGCTGTTGGATTCACAACCACAATGAACCAGATGTACGCCAAGGTAACTGTAAGCCAGAGGAACAGGGCTGGCACCAGTACGAGGTACCTCATTATACCGGTCACATTCAGAACATTTCTCACCCACAGACCTGCTGTCATAAGAGCAATGGCTGCAAGCATCTGATTTGCCCCACCAAATGCCGGCCATATTATTGTCCAGTTCCCCGTTGCTGCAAGTCCAATACCTATAAGCGCTGCAACAATTGACGCTACCCACCTGTTGCTCAGCATGTTTCTTGCTGATTCATCACCGACAACCTCAGCCACTATCTCGCTCCATGTGAACCTTGCAAGCCTGTTTGTTGTGTCAAGAGTTGTCAGAGCGAAGGCAGAAACCCAGAGCCCTGCAAAAATGGTTCCTAATTTCATGTCAACTCCGAATGCATCCTGCCATCCCATCCCATAGCTCTGTGCAAAAATCCCAACTTTTCCAAAACTTTTCAGCATAGCTGTAACATAATGGGTACCCATGTACGTTGGATCGCTGAGTTTTGCAGCATCAATTCCAGCCTTTGCAAGTTTCGCACCAGCCTTACCAAGCAGGGACATGCCATACGCTGCTATTGACGTAACAACAAGCGTTGATAGAAAACCTTCAGTAAGCATTCCACCGTAACCTATGGTGAGTCCGTGAAGTTCACTTTTGAGCTGTTTAGATGTTGTGCCTGAAGCAACAATGCTGTGGAATCCCGAGAGCGAACCACAAGCGATGACAAGAGGTATCACTGGCCAGAACGGTGATGGTTTTCCTCCCACAACAGTGGCTGAGAACATTGTATATGCCGGCCAGTTAATCTCCCTGTTCACTATAAGGAATGCAAGTCCACCTGCAGCTAACCCGAACCATAAAATCCATGCGTTCAGGTAGTCTCTGGGCTGGAGCAGTATCCAAACTGGTAGTGCTGCAGCGATGATTATATAAACAAAGAGCACACCGTACCACTGGTTTGCTGTTAAAACGAGGGGATACTGGAAGCCAAGCCATACACTGATCACCAGGAGTGCCAGACCCACGGCGGTTGATGGAATCATCCCTATTCTCGCCCTATACATCAGGAAACCCACAATCACTGCTGAGACTATGAAGAGTATGGATGCTGTTGCAACCTGAGGAGTTTTAACAAAGATTGACGTTATGACCGCTGCAAATGCTGCAACCACAAGGATCAGAACGAAATATATGAACACCTGGAAAAGCAGAGATGTTCTCCTGCTCATGAGCTTACCAGAGATCCACTGAATGCTTCTTCCATCATATCTGATTGATGCCATAAGGGAAAGATAGTCATGCACCGCACCCAAGAAGACATTTCCAAACCATATCCATGCAAGACCGAGAAGCCATCCCCATGCCATTGCCAAAACTGGACCGACTATAGGTGCTGCTCCAGCTATTGAGGCAAAGTGATGTCCAAACAGCACTGGTCTGTCTGCCGGAACGAAATCCACCCCATCATAGAACTTCTTTGCCGGTGTGTCTCTCGACTCGTCTGCTTTTACTACCTCCTTTTCAAGCTTTCTCCCGTAGGTTAGATACAAAACAGCATAGACAATCAAACCGAGCCCTATAACCATGGTCGTTGTCAGAGCCATCCTATCAGACCTCCAGAAATACCGTTGCAGATTCCCTCACAATTAATCATTCCTTAATATTTAAAAACACATTCGATCATGGACGAATATCTTTTCTGATGTGGAGTCTCAAGCCTTTCGCAAGAGATTGGTCAGTATGGATCACCAAACTTTTTTATAACATCTGATGTAAATTTCAACATGGTAAAGGTTGAGAGAGTTGAATTTGACGAGAAAATATCCCCGCTTTCACCACTCGAAGAGAAGATAATGGAATTTCTATGGGAAAATGGATCAGCTCACGTTGCTCTCATTTCCGAGAAAATAAACGTCTCCCTTTCAAGTGTTGCAGCCACACTCGACAGACTTGTCAAAAATGGTCTGGTTGAGAGAAGACAGGAGAAAATTGATGGACGGAGGAAGTTTGTTTTCTATCCTGTACTTTCAAGGGATGAGCTTGAAAGAAAATTTGTTGAAAATGTTCTTGACAGACTCGTTGCCAATTTTGGAGAGGCTGTTGTGGAATACTTCCACAAAAAGGGGATTAAAAAATGAACACAGTGGAGTGCACGGTTTACTGCATAGCAAACTCACCGCTTTTTCTGCCATCTGTTTTTGTCATTTCGGGATTTCTGCTGTCAGTTGCCGGATACTTCTTAGTTAAAAACAGCATTGAAAGACTCAGATTTTACTGGTTTGCCAATATTCTCGCTCTGATCAACGCTCCAATACTCTACTTTTCGATGAACTGCAGTATGGGTTCCTTTTTAAAGATCTATTTTGGATATGCTACCATTGCGTTTCTCATTCTTGTTTTAGCCCCACCGGCATACAGATACCACCTTAAAAGGACCTATGGCTTTCAGAGAGATGAAGATCTCGAAAAGCTCATTGGAATCGAAAGAGTTTACCTCCTTAACACATCACTGCCAAAGGCATTCACCCTTGGAAGAGATATTTTTGTGAGTATGGGAATGATTGATTTGCTTGAGGAAGATGAACTGAAAGCGGTTTTAGCCCATGAAAAGTTCCATGTTATGGAGAACAGAACGCCATTTCTCAGCAGATTAAAGTATCTTACATTCCTGCCCCTCTCCCAGGATAGAATTGAGATCATGGCCGACGAGTATGCAGAAGGGATTGCTGGGAAAGATGCTTTGAACAGAGCAAAAAGAAAGATTGAAAAGTTCTATGCTTAGTGCTCAAGTTCAAGGTCTTCCTCGTTTATAATTTCATCAGGGTCAGCGTACCACTTGGCATTTCTTTTCCTGAGAAGGACGTAAATCGCCGCAATTCCAACTCCAACTGCAATCGCGGGATAATACCAGAGGCCCAGAAACACACCTTCCTTTGGGGGATTTACAAGGACCTCCTTTCCGTATGTGTCCTGAAGCTCTGTTATAATTTCCTTCTTCGTCATTCCCCGCGCTATCATTCCTCTTATCTCCTCTCTCATTCTTTCTGCTGTTCCGCAATCACAGTTTTCCAGAACCTTTCCACACCCACATGTGCACATCACATCCGTCTGTATGTCGTTTAGTGTGACAGCAGCAACATTTACGACAATTGATAAAAGAAAAATTGCAAGAAGGATGAATCTCATGTTTTCACCCCGCTTTCTGACTTGAAAACAAACTCCCTGACAAAACTCCTCGGCACCAAAGCAAAAACACCTCCAGCGGTCAGTATCCAGCTGCCAAGCCATATCAGATTCACAGTTGGATCAACTTTGACCTCAAACAGTGCACGATTTTGGTCTGCGCCGTTCAGGATTATGTAGAGGTCTTCAGGAAAATGAGTATAGATGTCAACTCTTCTTATCTCCTCACCATTTCCTGTCCTGTATTTTTCAATCGCCGGATGCAGAATACCAAGCAACCTTCCTTGTTTCCACACCTCCACGTTAGCATACCACGTAACTTTCAGATCGCTTTCCTTAAAGCCGAGACCTTTGTATACCAAGGTATACTCTCCAAAGGCTTTCTGATCTCCAACCCCCATCAGAACATTGTCGTATTTCTCAGCATACACCCCCCCTGCAATTCCTATGAAAACAAGCAGCAATCCCAGATGTGCTGTATACCCCCCATACCTTCTCCTTCTCCTGAGAATTATCTTGATACTGCTCAGACTGCCGTATTCATCTCTGAACTTCGTGGTGTCCCAGATGTACTGCTGGAAATGAGTTGTAAGCGCAAACAGAAAGACCGAGAGAGCCATGATGATTTCTATTTTAAGCTGGAGGAGAATTCCAAGAGCGATTCCTCCGGCAAATGCTACAGCCGGGAATTTCAGCCTTTTCAACAGCTCTTTACCATGTGCCATCCTCCACGGAAATGCGATGCAAAAGCCAAGCAAAACAATTAGAGCGATTGCAAGGGGAGTTATGACCTGATTGTAGAATGGAGGACCAATTGTCACCTTGTATCCAGTTATACCCTCACTTATCAGAGGAAAGATTGTTCCCCAGAAAACCGTTAGAGCTGAGGCTACAAGTATTAGATTGTTGAACAGAAAAGTTGCCTCTTTGGATAACGCAGACTCAACTATATCCTGACTTTTTATGTAGCTTCTCCTTTCGTAGATTACCCAGAGTGTTGTCACTGCAACAGTAAAAAGCATGAGCATGAATGGAGGCGTTAGATTGCTCTGTCCAAAGGCATGAACACTGCTGATGACACCGCTTCTTGTTATGAATGTCCCGAGAAGTACAAATTCGAATGTTATGAAAGCAAGAAGTATGTTCCATAGCTTCATTCCTTTCCTTGCTTCCTGAATCATTATGCTGTGCATCAGTGCTGATAGAGTCAGCCATGGAAGAAGTGACGAATTTTCAACAGGGTCCCAGGCCCAGTATCCACCCCATCCGAGAACCCTGTAAGCCCATAAAGCTCCCCAGAATATACCCTGTGTGAGCCATACCCATGTAAACACGATCCATTTTCTCGCCCGATATACCCATTTATCGTCG
Source organism: Geoglobus sp. (assembly GCA_027019885.1). Classification (GTDB taxonomy): domain Archaea; phylum Halobacteriota; class Archaeoglobi; order Archaeoglobales; family Archaeoglobaceae; genus Geoglobus. The sequence continues at coordinate 1,678 of JALUWC010000137.1, read as the reverse complement.
GCTGTCAAAACTCCGGAAATAGCCAAGGCAAATACAATCGCCGAGCCAGCATACCCCATAAATAATGTTGGGGGATGGGCTGCCATTTCTGGAGTTTGAAGGAGTGGATTGAGCCCTATTCCATCCGCAGGCATGAATCCAAGTTCGTCAAATGGATTTGAAACGGTGGATAGCTGTAGGAGGAAATATGTCATAACCCCCATGGCGACGAGCATGGTGTACGCAGAAAGGGCATCTTTCTTTTCAATCTTCAGGTAGGCAACGAGATACCCGGAAAGAATAAGAACCCACAGGAGTAAAGAGCCATCTGATCCTGCCCAGAATGCAGTTATCTTGTAGAATTCAGGCAGATTTCTGCTGGAATAAGATGCAACGTATTCTATCCAAAAATTGTCACTCAAGAAGTAGTATAGCAGAAGTCCTGATGCAGCCAAAATCAGAATTGCAGTCAGATATGTTGCCCTCTCGCCATTATGAAGTATTCTGGAATTTTTACTGGATATTCCGCTGTAGTAAGCCCATATGGAGTATATGGAGCTGAGTAATGCAGAATAGATCAAGATGCTACCTACATCCACAATCAACACCTCCTTAGATTAAAGCTCCCACTTTTCCTCCTTGCTTTTTCTCTTTCCACCCTTTCCGCCACCTCTTTTTGATTTGCCGAGATTGTATGCGATGAAGCCGGTTATTGCTATCCCGATTATATAGAACGGCAGCATATCTTGGGGATTTTTCTTTGATGCACTTTTTATGTTCTCCTTTTCCTGATTGACCAGTATTGAACTCCCGTAAAGCGTGACATACTTGTTTATTATCTCCTCAGGCGTTTTGCCCTCAAGCAGCTCTTTGCCTATCTCAGATCTTGTCTGAACCGCAGTATCGCAATGGCAGTTGATGAGTATCTCCCCGCAACCGCACGGGCAGTAAATCTTTCCCTCCACGTCCATTGAATTGTATTTAGCAGCGGATGTTCCGAATAGCATGATTAATGCAACCACCAGCATTACCATTCTTCTCATTTCATCACCTAATTTTACATTTCTTGTAAAATGTTATTTAAGCTTTCTGGTTATGATACCAGCCGCCACAAGCAAGCCAACAACTGTGAGGTCTGCTGTAAAGTCGGGTGTGCTTTTGCCCGGATATGAGTTGGCATCCCCCGGCATCGTTCCAGCTCGCAGCTCTTCAATGTTAGAATATCTGTCAGAGTCGCTATCAAGCTGCATCAATTCAGGAGTTAAAGATCCGATTTTGGCAAAATCCCTGCCAAATGGATTCAGCCCGCCGTATCCGGAACTCTGAACATGGCAGAGAGTGCACTTCTTGATCTCATCTGGAAAATCCTTGAAGTATTTCAGGTATTCCGGACGGGATGCTGCTGGATAAGCCAGAAGCAGAATTGCAGCAACCAGGATCATCAGCCTTACAAACATGTTTCTGTTTGCCATTCCATCAACCCTCCAGCATCTCTTTTACTACTGTTGTAAAATTAGATTTATAAACGTTTTTGCACCGTTAAATCATTACATAATAATTTTCAGCATAACAACCCCTTCATTCCACAATACTTATAAACAAACATCAAGTTCATCTTTTGCCTTCCACACCTGGGCCGGTAGCTCAGTCTGGGAGAGCGCCGCCTTGGCATGGCGGAGGCCTGGGGTTCAAATCCCCA
>JALUWC010000136.1 GCA_027019885.1 Geoglobus sp. | reverse complement strand
CTCCAGCAATTACAACAGCTGTTGTGGTTCCATCTCCCACCTCGTTCTCCTGTGTTTTTGCAACCTCAACGACCATCTTGGCTGCGGGATGCTCGACATCAATTTCCTTCAGAATCGTCACACCATCGTTTGTTATCACCACATCTCCCAGACTGTCCACAAGCATCTTGTCCATTCCTCTCGGCCCGAGAGTGCTCCTTACAGCCTCAGCAATAACCCTCGCAGCAAGAATGTTCATTCTCTGCGCATCCCTGCCAACAGTTCTCTGGGTTCCTTCCTTCAAAATCAGCACCGGCTGACCCTGTAACGTTGCCATTTACATCACCTCAAACTTTGGTGGGTGGGTATTTCTATATAAGAATTTCGGTGAGGTACTTCCATTGCCATATAGCCCCAGCAACCGAGAAGGAGACTGCCTCCTCGAAAGCTTAAATAGAGTGCTGATTACCTTCATGCCATGAAGCTTGTGCAGATTTCAGATTTTAACCACTACATCCCGGGGGCAACATCAACAGGTGTCATTCAAAACAGAGACGAGGCAATACTCGTAGACACGGGACTGGACAGAGAGGCCGGGAGAAGGATACTGAGACTGCTGGAAAAGAATGGTCTGAAAGTCAAGGCGATAATAAATACACATTCCCACGCCGACCATTTTGGTGGAAACAGCTACATAGTGAGAAGGACTGATGCAAAAGTTTACGCCCCTGAAACTGAAGCTGGTGTGATACAATACCCATATCTCGAACCGCTTTACCTCTTCTCTGCCCATCCTGTAAAGGATATGCTAAACAGGTTCCTTATGGCAGAGCCATCGAAAGTTGATACTGTTCTTGATGCTGAAAAAGTGGTCAAGCTTGAGCTTGGAGATGATTTCAGAATTGCAACTGTCCCACTCCCCGGTCACTCTCCAGCTCAGATCGGTGTAGAATCCGACGGCATCCTTTACTGCGCAGATTCCGTTTTCTCAGAGAGAGTTATACAGAGATACAAAATCCCACTTTTCATGGATATTGAAATGCAAAAAAATACTCTCTCATTTCTTGAAAAGTCTGAATATGAACTCTACATTCCATGCCACGGAGCGCTAACAGATGACATATCCCACCTTGTGGATATCAACCTCAAAGTCATCGAAAGCGTGGTGGAGTCAATTTTATCACTTGGGAAAGGCACGACAGAAGAGATTATGAAAAAAATCTGCAGACAGTTTGATATAAAACTGAGGAATTTCACAGAGTACAGTCTCATGCTCGCCACTGTAAAGTCATATCTCAGCTATCTTTACAACGGCGGCCAGATTGTTGCAGAATTTAATGACACACTCCAGTGGAGGCGTTCCGACTGACTTTATATGATTCAGCTAATTCCTGTGGGCCATCCCAATTATATCCTCAAGTCTCTCTCCCGTCATTCTCGTGTATGCAATAAGACTCTCCTTAAGGCTGTAAAACACTCTGTTTGAGTAGTATAAAGCCGAACCTATCTGAACAGCACTTGCACCTGCAAGCATGAACTCTACAATGTCCTTCCAGCTTGTTACCCCCCCTGACCCAACAATCGGGATCTCAAGCTCCTCGTAGAGGTCCCACACACATTTTATCGCTATGGGCTTTATTCCCTCCCCACTGACACCACCACTCACATTGCTGAGGATGGGTTTTTTTGCGAATACATCTATCTTCATACCTTTTAGCGTGTTTATCGCCACAATCCCATCAGCTCTGGCATCTTCAGCAGCCTTCCCTATCTCAACAATGTCTCTGACATTTGGTGAGAGCTTTGCAAAAATCGGCTTTTCTGTTTCTCCCTTAACCGCCCTGACTATGTCATAAACCATCTCAGGATCGCTTCCCACTGCGAGACCAACATTTTCTGCATGAGGGCAGCTCAGATTGAGTTCAAATCCATCTGCAAAGGGAAAATGCTTTACAAGCCCAGCAAACTCTTCAGGCTTTGAGCCAAAAAGGCTCACAATGAGAGGAGCGAAAAAAACGTAATCTCTGAGCTCATCTGCAAATGCCTTCGCTCCGGGAGATGCAAGACCAACAGCATTTATGAGACCGTGGGAATAATTTATCACAGCAGGATTTCTGTAGCCCTCTACTGGCTGAACTCCAACGCTCTTTGTGATAACAGCGCCAGCAAACTCTGACATTCTGTTGAGAGATGAGGCATAGCTCCCCATAATACCGCTTGCGAGCATCATTGGATTCCTCATTTCGATTCCTGACAGATTTATCCTCAGAGGTTCATCCATCAGATCATCTCCTTAAGCTTTTTCAGCTTCTCATTGCCCTCTCTGAACAGCTCAACACTCTCAAGAATCAGTCTGCTCACCTCTGGTCTCTCTGGTTCAACCCTTTCAGCCCATTTAACATACTTTGAAATGTGCTCCTCGTTGTGTTCTATCCAGTGCTCCAAGAGATGCCTGAGCTTCTCAATCTCCATGAGAGTACTGTGGCAGAGGACTATAAAATTCTTGGCATGATGCCGGATACATATAAAATGCTGCCCAGATCAAACAGAGTGGTGGGTATGTCTTAAAGACACCTGACACGTTCTGTTAACTCAAAGAGTTATCTGAAACGCTTACTTTCGAATTTTACCACCAGCAGTAAACTCTCATAACCCTTATAAACATAATTCCCAACACTGTTTTGATGAACAGGGCCAAAATTGTTTTGATAACCCTTACACTGCTCCTCCTGTCGATAGCAATTGCCGGCTGTGCTCAGAAAGAGGAGAAAAAATCACTGACAATTGGAGTTATAGTTCCTGAAACAGGCATATTCTCCCCTGCAGGCAAGGCAATGAAAAATGCTGCGTATCTTGCAGAGGAGCACATAAAGAAATTTGACCTTTCAAACTACGATGTGAAAGTCATAGTTGCTGACGGTGGCTCAACACCCGAGCAGGCAAAATCAGCTTTCATGGAGCTGGCAAAGCAGGCAGACATAATAGTGGGAGCGTACTCCAGTGATCAGAGTGTTGTGTGTGCTGAGGCTGCCAAGGAAACCGGGAAGATATACATCGCGAGCGTCGCTTCAACCACTCAGCTTGAGAAAGCTGTCAGGGATGGAAACAGATACGTATTCAGAAATGCCTACAACACAACCTACTGGGGAACTCTTGCCGGAGAGTTTCTGAGGATATCCGGTGCCAAGAAATACTACTTCATAGGATACGATCCGCTCA
>JALUWC010000135.1 GCA_027019885.1 Geoglobus sp. | reverse complement strand
TTCCATGTCCTCCATTGGCAGGCGGTGAGGTTCAAAAGGACCGTGCCTTCTCATGTATTCAGCTATTTCCATCGCTTTCTGCCTTGTGTAATCATAGGCCGGGTCATCAAACAAATCTTCTGGCCCAACAAGCCTTCCGTTTGCAAGCTGGAAGCCTGCCGCTATAATCCTTGGCGGACCATCAAATCTGGTGCATTTTGAATAGCGGAATGACACGGGCATTATCGGGCCGTTGTGGCTCCCTCTCATCCAGCCGCTAACCAGATGCGGGAAGGCAAATGGCTCAAGCACTTCCCCAACTGCCGGCAAACCACTCTGCGCTCTAACAAGAGCAACCGGATCATCCTTGCCAACATACTCTCCCGCTATCTGGTAAAGCTTTTCAGTGCTTATAACCGCTACAGGCTCATCTGATGGTAGTTTTCCACCTTCCTTGGGGTATACCCTCTTTATGACAAATTTTGATTTTGCTCCGATTAAGGCGAGTATGTCATACATCTCTTCAGGAGACCTCATCATAACTTTTCTGTTCTCGTATATATCCCATATTTCGAAAACAAAGCCGTGGTGAAGGTTTGGATCGATAACTAAGCCAGCAGTGTTGAATGGATCCGCAAACATTCTGAATATCGGCAGGTTAAACGCTCCCGGCTCCGTTTTGTCCATCATGAACGCAATTACCGGTTCAGCTTTTCTTTCGGTGAACTCCATCTCAGCAACTCCAGGCCCCATACCTCTTACATTGCCTGAGAATGCATCGCTCAGCAAATCCTGTCCCGCTCCATAAAGTTTGAGCTCTTTTGCAACTTCTGTTGCCTTTTCAAACGTCTCCCATGCAAGTCTGTGTATCTCCTCGTTATCGGTACCTCTTCTGTGGGTCATGAGAAGCTCGAGGTCATCTCCGGCCCTGAAGACTCTGAAGTCTATTATAAGACCGCTATCTTTGGCCTGTGACAGGCTTTCCTCGGCTTTTGCTATAAGCTCATCGGCAACAGTTACATGTCCGGGCAAACCGCCTACATCGGCTTTTATAAGACTGACAGTAACCCTGCTCATGACCTTCTGTCTGCATGGATTAATTATAAGGTTTTAGGTTAAATTTATATAGTTGATACTCATACTAAAGGGAGGTTATCATTACTTTCATGATGAGGGGATGGTCATGCTGGAGAAGTGCCCTACAGGAATTCCTGGATTTGATGAGCTATGTGAGGGGGGGCTGATAAGGGACAGAAGCTATCTTGTTGCAGGCCCCTCAGGAAGCGGTAAAACAATATTTGCAATGCAGTTCCTTGTTGATGGTGCAGAGCAGTACAAAGAGCCCGGAATATTCATCGCAACTGAAGAGAGACCCCAGAATCTGAGGGAGAACTTTTCCGTATTTGGCTGGGATCTGGAGAAGCTCGAGGACGAGAACATGCTTGCAATCATCGATGCCACATCAGCAAAGGTCGGTTTGCCCACAGATGAGAGGTTTGTCGACGTAAGACCCTTCGATACCAGAAGCCTGATAGATCACATAATAACGATTCAGGATGAAATTGGAGCTCTGAGAGCATCTCTCGACTCCACAACAGCTTTGGGATTTGCGATTCAGGATCCTGCAAAATTCAGAGTTGAACTGCTCAAAATATCCACCACGCTTGAAATTCTCGGTCTGACAAGCATAATGACTGCTGAGGTTATAGAGAGTGGGATGATATCGAGGTTTGGTGTTGAGAATTTTGTTACAGAGGGGTCAATAGTTCTTTACTACACCAGAAGCGAGAATGTTAGAATCAGAAGCCTTGAAATTTACAAGATGAGGGGCACAAACCACAGCAAGAAGATTCATCCCTACGACATAACATCTGAGGGAATTGTTGTACATTCGAGAGAGGAGATGTTCTGAGTTACCTTCTCTTTATCGAGTACCTCTTGAATCCCAGGGAAGAAAGAGCAGTGCACCAGTATTCAATTTCCTTTTCTGCTTTGGCATTCAGAATTTTGATTCCATCATGGCTCAGTATTCCCGCAATTTCATCATCAACAAGGAAAATGATCTCCCTCTCATGAATCTCTATCTTCATCGGGCTGTCATGGATTACAACGCATCCATCCACTTCATGGCACACATCTTTCAGAATGTGCCTGATAGCGTGTTTTTTTTCGAGAATTATTTCGAGAGTCTCTTTCCAGTCCACAGGTGAGATCGGATAAAAGTATTAATAACATTTCTCTTTGCTGCATGCATGGATTACGATGTTGTGGTTGCTGGAGTTGGTGTTGCAGGAGCATTCACGCTAATGCATCTGTCAAAAAATGTCAATGCTGTTGGGATAGACAGGAGAGAAAAACTCGGGTATCCTGTGGAGTGTGGAGAGATAATACCCTCAAAAAAAGAAATGGAAATCCTTCTCCCCGATCTTGATGATCACTCGATATTTGAAATTCCTGAAAAATTTGCTGTAAATAAAACAGAAAGATTTGTTTTTGTTCTGCCGGATGGAAGGGAAATTGAGGTTGATTTTGACATGCTTGTTCTGAACAGGGATGAAATGATACAGTCTGTGGCGGAGAATTCGGGGCATGAGCTTATACTTGGAAAGAGGTTCGATTACAGTGATGGGATTGTTGTTGATGGTGAAAGGATAAGTTCTGAGGTGATCGTGGCAAGCGATGGAGCAAACTCGGTCATAAGGAGAAGGATGAATGCTGGCAGTTTTGAAATCTCTCCAGCAAAGCAGTATGTGATGGAGGGATTCGAGGGAGATGAAAAGGCAATATACATGTACGTTGGCAGGAAAATATCGGCTGGAGGTTATGCCTGGATAATCCCAAAGGGAAATGGAATCGCAAACGTTGGTGTTGGGTTCAGGCAGGAGTATGCTGAAAAAGGGGATAACATTCACATCGCGTTAGATAGATTTGTCAGAAAATGGGTCCACAGCAGTGAGATGCTGAAAAATGCAACAGTAAAATCAAAAATTGGAGCGGTGGTGCCTGTTGACAGACCAATCAGAAAAACAGTTTTTGGTAAAGTCATATTTACTGGCGATTCGGCCTCGATGGTGATAAGCCATGTTGGGGCAGGAATACCGACATCAATGGTCGCTGGCAGGATTGCTGGAGAGGTCATTTCTGAATATCTCGATGGAGAGTGCAGTCTCGATCTTTATGAGACTCTGTGGAGAAAAGCGATGCTGAAGCCAATGGAGAACGGTTACTTCATAAAGAGGATGTGGGATGAAATGGCAGTCAGGGATGAGCGGGTGGTGAGATATTTCAGACTCGTATCAAAAAAGGACATGTCGGCAATTCTCAGATCAAAACTCCCCATGAAAGTTAAAATTGCCAGATTTTTAATGCCATTCCTGAATCTGATCTTCTGATCAGCCCATTCCTATGAGATTCTTGATCCCCCTCCCAAGCTCTGAAAGTGTGTGGTTCATCACAATCGCATGTCCCGCAAGAAGGGTGTAGCATATCACTATTATACACTCCTGACTTGCTTTTGACAGAATCGCAAATCCAAAAAGGGAGATGGCGAGATTGGCGTTTATGAGCATTGGATAAAAATCAAGATGCTCAACAATCATACCTTTTCTCGCCATTCCCTGATATTTCAGTATAAGCCATATGACATACATTGCCAGAAAAATTGATATTATGAATATCCCATTAAGGCTGATAGCAATCATACTTGCAATCTGGTGAAACTTATCGTTTAAGATGTTCAGATAGAGCCAGAGAACAGCAAAACCCTGAACTATGAGGAGATTTTTCAGGTTTATCTGGGGAATTAGGTTTTTCACATTCCCATGATCCGAACCGGAAATTATCACAAATGTGCTGTATGCAGCGGGAATCAGGAAAAGTACCATGATAACCTCATTGGCGTATGTTATCACCAACCCTCCTGTCGTGAGGTACATGAAAAGGCTGTAGGACTGCATTATTGACAGAATCAAGAACACAACAGATACAAGTAGAAATATATTCAAAACAGAAATAGCCCTTCTTGAGAGTTCTTGGGATATTTTATGCCTTCTCCTATCGGATGAGCTGAGGACAGTGACATTGTAAAGCGTTATCAGAGCGAGAAGCAGTGAAACCGGTTCAAGTACCATCAGAGAATGTTTTATGGCATAGATATAATTTTTTCGGTTTTTAAAACCCCATCACGTTCAGATTTCGGTTTTGGAAAATTTATTATACCATGCTAACAGAAATTATAAACGTGGAACTTGATTTCGATCTTGGCGACATCGAGGATACGGGAGTTTCGCAAATCGACGAGTTTGACATAATGTTCATATTATCTATTATGGTTTCTCTGCTCCTGTTTGTTTATATTTTCCTGTCTTTCTGAGAGGTCACATTTCATGTTCATACTTTCAGAAACAAACGGATATTTCTCTCCATAAATTATAAATTCATGTTGTCATGAGAATTGTAGGGGGTAAGAATGAGCATGGAAAAGCTGTTTCTTCATGAGAAGGCTGTTGATATAATTGTAAATATATATCGGGCGGAGGAGAATGGAGAGAATGCATACCCTCTCAGCATTTCGAAAGAAGTTGGATCACCATACAGCTACATTTCAAAGGTGCTCGGAATATTTGAGGAAAACGCACTGATCGAGAGTGAGTTTGAGGGAAGGATAAGAAAGGTCAGGCTCACAGATGATGGCAGAAAGGTAGCCGAACTCCTCATTGAGCTTAGAAAGGTTTTGAGAAGAGATTTTGTTGCAAGGAAGAAAATAAAGATCTTGGAAAGTATTGTTGAGGGTGTTAATGGAGACAAGAGCGATTCAGCACTGAAAATCATCCTTCCCGTTAAAGCAGAGCTTGAAAGACTTGAAACAGAGGATGAGGAGGTTTTGGAAAAAGCACAGGAGCTGAAGAAGGAAATTGAGGAGATTGTTGATGGATGAATTTGGAGTGAATTCGATAGAAGATGACAAAGAGTTTGCTCTTGAAATTCTGAGCAATCTCATAGAAATAAAAGCACTTTCTCCTGACAATGGTGGAGATGGGGAGATTGATAAGGCTGAGTACATTCTTGGGCTTCTCGATTTTGCGGATGAAATCGAGAGATTTGATGCCGAAGACGGGAGAGTAAAGAAGGGAATACGGCCAAACATCGTGGCGAGGATTAAAGGCAAAAGGCGGAGAACCCTCTGGATTGTATGTCACATGGATGTTGTGCCTGAGGGAGATCTAAAGCTATGGGAGAGCGATCCATTCAGGGCGAGAGTTGCTGATGACAGAGTTTATGGGAGGGGAGCCGAGGATAACGGGCAGGCAATAGTTTCAGCAATTCTTGCAGGAAAATTTCTTTCAGAACAAAAGCCCGGGTTGAGTTTCGGGGTGATTTTTGCTTCGGATGAGGAAACGGGAAGCAGATACGGAATTCAGCATCTGCTGAAAGAAAAAAAGTTCAGCAAGGATGACCTTTTCTTGGTTCCGGACACAGGCAGTCCTGATGGAAGTTTAATCGAAATTGCTGAGAAAAATATTCTTTGGCTGAAAATCCAGATATTCGGGAAGCAGGGGCATGCCTCAAGGCCGGATATGTTCTACAACGCAAACAGAAGGGCGATGAAAATTATTCTCGAGCTTGACGAAATACTTCACAAAAAATTTAACGCAAGAAACAATCTTTTTGAACCACCCTACTCAACTTTTGAGCCAACAAAGAGAGAGAAGAATGTTGACAATCCAAACACAATTCCGGGCTTGGATGTGAGCTATTTCGACTGCAGGGTTTTGCCATCCTACTCAAATGATGAGGTTATTGAATTTGTCAGAAAGTTCCTTGATGAGAAGCAAAAGGAAGATGGATTTGAATCCAGAATGGATGTTGTTCAGAATGTAAGTTCTCCTCCAACTCCAGAAAACAGTGAGATTGTAGTAAGGCTTAAGAAAATCCTTAAAGCTCTCAGAGGTATTGAAGCAAGGCCCATTGGAATTGGGGGAAACACATGTGCATCATTCTTCAGAAAGGCTGGATACCAGACAGCAGTCTGGAGCACACTCGATGGAAAGGCTCATGAGCCAAATGAGTATGCAAAACTGAGCAATATAGTTGAGGATGCGAAGGTTTTTGCATTGCTCGCTTTAAATCCATAGGAGGTGATCCTTTGTTTTTTGACATAACAAAAAAGCCCTTCATAATTTTCTGGGAGGTTACAAGGGCGTGTATGCTTGCATGCAAGCACTGCAGAGCAAAGGCAATGAGAAAAAGACATCCGGATGAGCTCACAACAGATGAAGCATTTGGTGTTGTTGATCAGATTGCTGAATTTGGAAGGCCATACCCCCTCGTTGTTTTCACAGGCGGAGACCCGCTGATGAGAGATGACATCTTTGACATTGTTGAGTATGCAACATCAAGGGGAATGAGAACTGCCATTGCTTTCTCTGGCACGAAGCTTGCAACGAAAGAGAGACTGAAAAGACTCATGGATGCAGGGATTTCAAGAATTGCGATAAGCCTTGACGGCAGCAATTCTGAAATTCACGATTACTTTAGGGGTATAACCGGGACTTTCAGAACAAGCCTTGAAATTCTTGAGATGGCAAGGGAAATGGGTATCTCAAGACAGATAAACACTACCGTTACTAAATTCAATATCGATGACCTGCCGAACATAGCTAAAATCGGAATTGAAAATGAAATAGCTTTATGGGACGTGTTCTTTGTTGTGCCAACAGGAAGGGCAAGGAAAGAGTACATGCCAGATGCAGGGGAATTTGAGGATATACTCAACTGGCTTTACGATCTCTCAAGAAGAACCCCTCTCAATGTGAAGAGCTCTGCAGCAACGCATCTAAGGAGAATAGAGCACATGAGAGATAATGGCATTTATGACATGAAGCATGGAGAACTTTACTTCAAACTTCTTGATGCAGTGAAGGACTTCCCGTCAGGAGAAGGAAAGGATATTGTTGCTGGAGTCCATGGAAGAAGTATGGCGAGAGATGGGATACAGAGAATGATGGGCATAACAGATGGCAGGGGAATGTTTTTCATTAGCCATATCGGTGAGGTTTATCCAAGTGGATTTCTGCCCCTTGTTGCGGGAAATGTGAGGGAGACAGCTCTCAGAGATATATACATGGGGAGCAAGTTGTTTGTGGAGCTGAAACATCCAGCCAATCTGAAGGGAAAATGTGGCAGATGTGAGTACAGATACATATGTGGTGGGAGCAGGGCAAGGGCTTATGCGATGAGTGGAGATTATCTTGCAGCTGAACCAAACTGTGTGTATCAGCCGAGAGGTGGAGATGTAATCAGATAGCCCAGCCATTTTTTAAAATTTTTAAGGGAAATAGACCATGATTTTTGGTAACAGTAAACATTCACGCAAATTTAGCAAAACTTATTAATCATACTAATCCAGCACTCACCATGGACGCTGTAGTGGTGACTGTGCTTTCATTGGTGGCAATTCTCTTTGCTGTGGCTGCATGGGCCTCAAGGGACAACTTTTACTCGGCAATATACATGTCAGCGGTCATGCTCACCGTTGGGGGGATTTATGCCTTTCACGGAATTTACTCGGTTTTCATCTTAATTGCCTTCGTGTTCATCGGGGCGATTGGAATAATGACTGTGGCTCTTGCAGCAACCTACAGATCCATAAATCCAAGGAAGATAAGCGAGAACTGGCTTGTGGTGGTTGAGATCATAGCAATTGTTGTTGCTGTAACGGCCGGAATAAACACCTTTATGGTTGGAAACTTTACAGATGCGTTTGATAAGGTTCTGCCAGACTACCTGACCTTGATAGCCTTTCTTATAGTTCTGACTACACTTCTTATGCTTTCCGCAATAAGCATGTTGAGGAGGGATAGCGCATGATTGAAACAGCAGCATCTCTGGGTTTGCTTGCACTTGGTTATCTGATCGCGGTATCGGCGAAAGATGTGATCAGAATCCTGATAGCTCTCGAACTCATGTTCTCAGCAGTTTTTCTCTCTCTGATCCCCTTCTTCACGAATCCCTCTCTTGTTGTTGAGGGAAATGCCATCGCAATCCTGACAGTTTTTACCAGTGCTGGTGAACTTCTGATACTGATCTCAGCAATTATATTCCTTGACAAAAAGTTCAGAACTACCGCTATTGAAATCACAGATATGGGAGGGGATGTGCTGTGATATACGCCGTATTTATACCAGTCTTGGCAGTAATTCTGGCTCCTCTCATCAGGGGAAGAGCGGCAGCCTATTTTTCAGCTTTGACATTTGTTGCATCATTCTTTGCAATACTTTACGCATTTGTGACGAAATCAGAGTTCACTGTTAATTTGTTCACAGCATTTGAACCTGTGGGGAGGATATACCTCCTTGGGGATACAATAAGCCATGCCTTTGGCCTTACAATAGCCCTCGTTTCTGCAATGGTTGCTCTTTACTCATATCCTTACATGAAGCACAGATTTGAGGAGATGGAGCTGAACAGCGATGTGGAATTCAGAAAATACTGGTTCCTTTACAATCTCTATGCTGGTTCAATGCTCTGGCTCGTCTATGCTGGAAACCTGATTCTCCTTTACATTTTCCTTGAGATCTCCCTAATTGCTTCCTTCCTTCTCATCTATTTCTATGGTTACGGCAACAGAGTCTGGGTTGGACTGCTGTACTTTGTGTGGACAAACATAGCCGGAGTCCTTACCTTGGTTGGATTTCTGATGATAGGGTTTGACAACAAAACCCTTGCCTTGGACAGCATAGCATCTGTCAGCATGCTTGCATGGTTCTTCATTTTTATCGGGATGATTGTGAAGCTTCCTGGGCTTGGGCCGCATGTATGGCTCCCCTGGGCTCATGCTGAAGCACCAACACCTGTTAGCGCTTTGCTAAGTCCTCTCACTGTTGGACTCGCCGCCTACATTCTTTTGAGGATATACCTGATTGACCCATCATTCATCCAGACGTATAGAATGGAGATATTCCTCTACGGAGTTTTAACGAGTGTGGTTGCAGGATTTGCGGTTTTCAAGCAGAAGGATCACAAGAGGCTCCTTGCATATTCAACTGTTTCTCAAATGGGATATGTACTAATTGCCTTTACTCTCGGGAAGGCAGGAATTGTTGGGGTCATAATTCAGTATATAAGTCATGCATTCGGAAAATCAATTCTCTTCATGAGCGCTGGGGCAATAATCGCAACCTATCATGGGCTGAGAGACCTTGACGAGATGAGCGGAATGCACGAGCAGGTTCCAACAATAGCAAATGCAGCGCTGTTGGGATTCATGAACCTCAGTGGAATTCTCACCATTGGAATGATCGGAGAATTTTTCATACTCAAAGGTCTTGTTGACACCTTTGGTTTAAGCCTTGATGCAATACTTCTTGTTGTGTTTGTCTTTATACTCTCAGGGTTTTACAGCTTCTACACGATGAAGAGGATATATTATGGAAAGGTCAGAGATTACGAAAAGGCAAAGGTGAACAGACTTCTTGACACGCCCCTTTACATAATAGGTGCCATTTCAATACTCTTCCTACTACCTCCTCTTGCAACTTGGTTTGTGGGTGCGGTTGTGAACTTTCTGGGAGGTGTCTGAAATGGAAGCAGCAGCACTCATGGAGCTTGAACTGAATCCCGGAATATGGCTGGCACTGTTCTTTGTCCCGATACTGGCAAGTTTCCCCATAGCATTCATCTGGCCAAAAAGGCAGGACTCATTTGCCAGAAAACTCCCTCTTCTGAGCGTTCTTGGCCTCTTTATCTCATTTCTGATCACACTCTTCATACTTTTCAGGGTTCAGGAGGGGAGGTATGCTTACCCGTGGCTTGAATCCATTGGCATCAACTTCGTTTTTGTCGTTGATTATCTGAGCAAGTACATGGGAGCTTTAACAGGCTTTATAGCATTTACAATTGGTGTTTATGGTTTGGAATACATGAAGGATGACTATAGACTTGGCTGGTACTGGTTCTTCTTCAATTTATTTACAGCCTCAATGCTTCTTGTTGTTTACAGCGACAACCTGTTCATGCTCCTCATAGGATGGGAGGGACTTGGAATTGCCTCATGGGGACTCATAGGTCACTGGTTCAGGGATGATGATGAACTGAGCTATGTTGGAATTATTGACAGAAAGGTTGGGCCTTTGAGCATGTTCTGGAGTCCAAGCACTGGAGGATGGAGGGCAATTTCAACAATAAGAGTGGGTGACATGCCAATGTTTCTTGCGGTTGCAGCCATTTTCGCATTGACTGGAACCCTTGACATTTCCCAGATACCATGGGGTGAGCTTTTCGCCAAGATAGGTACAGCAGGGACAGTAGTTCTTCTCCTTGCTTTCCTGATGGGTCCTTTCACAAAATCTGCCCAACTGCCATTCAGCGAGTGGCTGATGACAGCCATGACAGGTCCAACAACAGTCTCGGCATTACTCCATTCTGCAACAATGGTTGCCGCTGGAACCTATCTCTTCATGAGGATAAGCTGGTACATAAAGCCATGGGAGATTCATTTAGCGGGAGTTGAGATAGTATACATTATAGTTCTCTTCCTCGGGCTTATAAGCAGTCTTTATGGAGCTTCAGTTGCTTTAGCAAGCAGAGAGAGGAAGGTTTTGTTAGCAGCCTCAACCATGTCGAGCCTCGGGCTGATGTTTGCATCATCTGCAGCAAGTTTCTGGGTAGGTGGGTTTGCGGTTACTGTGGCTTTCTGGTACCTTCTAACCCATGCTTTTGCAAAGGCAACGCTTTTCCTTGTAGCTGGGCACCTCATCCATGAAACTCACGATAGATTTCTTGGGGGTGACAGAGAGGTTTTCAGCAAGATGAAGATAACTGCCATTGTAACCCTGTTCGCGACAATAACCCTGGCAGGAATCCCGCCATTAACAGCATTCTGGGTTAAATCTGCAATGGACGAGGCTATGGAGAAGCTCATCCATGATGTCGGGATACTGCCTTTCGCCCTTCTCGTGGCAATATCGCTGCTCTATTCAGCATTCCTTGCAAAGTTCTTCACCCTTAACTTCTGGAAGGGAAAACATGTTCACCTCCATCTTCATGGTGGAGGGGTTATGAAAACGGCATATACAGCAATGGTATCAATGCTTCTCGTACTTCTTGCAGTTATATACTTTGGAATTGATCATGCTGGAGAGGAATTTGTGCATGCAGGAACAGCAGAAGTCTCGTTTACGGTAGGAATTCTTGTTCTTGTTGCATACATTGTGGGATTTGCAAAGCCTGAGCATGAAAGCGCTCTTGGAAAGGTTCTCTACGACAGAGTATATGTGATGGCTCTGAATGACCTCATCATCCCAAAAATCGGATGGGCCTTTGCATGGGTTGTTGACATCTTCAACAGATTCCTTGACTTCATAGCCCACACATTCCTTCCCGCGTTATTTGAAGGCATCTCTATTTCAATAAGATCCGTCCAGAGCGGAAGCCTTGAGAGGTATGCAAAGATAGTCGTGAGCTTTGTTCTTGTAATTCTTTTCATTGTCTCTGTGGTGGGGTGGTTCTGAATGGAGCTGGCAATTCCTGCAGTGCTGATACTGGCTTTGAGCGGGGCTTTCTCACTGAAATACAAATACATTGGATTTGCAGGAGCACTCATTGCCTCAGCATTGATGGTTGTGAACAACTCTCTTCTGCTGATGGTTTTTGCTGTGGCATTGATCAATCTTGCCTCACTTGATCTGATGAAGGGATTTCTGAGAGGAGTTGATTACACATTGGTTGGTCTGATTTTCGTTGCCACATCCTATGCCTTCTACTCTCAGAGCCTTGCATTTCTCTTGGCAATGTTTGTTGTGGCGAGCGTCCCAACCTACATGCTCGTCATGGCAAGCGATAAGGAGATAAGAATGGAGGTTGGAATAAAGTACATAACCTTCATGGTCATAGCAACGATACTCTTTCTTGTGGGAGCAATTCTGATGGTTCACGCATCCGCAACTTCAGGCACGGCTTTGTACTACATAGCCTTCACAATGCTGCTGCTGGGCTTGGCCATTGAGGTTGGAGCCGGACCCTTCCACGAGTGGGTTCCCGATGTTTTTGATTCAGCCGATCCAATTCCAATCTCTGTCATTGCAAGCATTGCAAAGTTTGTTCCCTTTGTGGTTGCCTTCAAGATAATAAGCTCCACACAGATGGGTGGGGCAAATCTGATACTGATAACTGGCGTAATTGCGGTTGCATCAATGTTCATTGGCAACATTGGCGCTCTGACGTCAAACAAGCCTGCAAGAATACTTGCCTACTCAACCGTGGCAAACATGGGCTACATGCTTGCTGCGTTGGCTGTTTCTTTCAAGAGTGAATTCATCTACCTTGCCTTTGCAGGTGTGATGCTCCAGCTCCTCACCAATTCATTTGGAAAGATAGGATTCTTCATTGGTGTGAAGGAGAACGGAATGCCAAGGGTTGAAACCTATCTGCTGTCTCTCTCCTTCATAGGCATACCACCCCTAATGGGTTTCTGGGGCAAGCTTTACATCCTTGCATCTCTCGTTTACGCCAACCTGATATGGATTGCGTTCTTCCTTGTGATAAACTCGGCAATGTCAGTGCCTTATTATATCAGGCTGATCAGGGTTTTCGAGGGCAAAAAGGATTTCAGAAGACTTGCAGGGTATCTTATCACAGTTTCAGCAGTGCTCATGCTCATCACAGTTGTTCCACCAAACTGGATAATCGAGTCAAGCAGGATGCTCATGAAGTACTTTGCAATTGGAGGTGTATGAGATGTATGAGGTTATTGTTGTTGCCTTCGTCATTGTGATCAGCATTGTTACAGATGTGGCAGTTTACGCAATATCGAGGATACTTCCAAAAAGGAATCCAACAGAGCTCAAATACCTGAGATGGGAGTCAGGAAACGTATCTGCTGGACTGCCAAAATACACACTTCCTATGCAGTATTATGGCTTTGTTGTGCTTTTCATGGCATTTGAGCCTGTTGTTGTTCTTCTCCTGCTTTTTGCTCTGTTTCCGGGAGTGGAGTATCTGGAATTCTTGGCAATATCATTCATTGCGATGCTTCCTGCATTTTACTTCGCCTATAGAATAGCAAGCATAACCTCAAACAGGAGGGATGTGTATGGATGAAATGATTGAGTTTCTGCATGACGGTCCTCTTTCGCCAATGAAGAAGTGGGGAACAAAATGGAGCATATGGCCAACCCACCTTGTCACAGCATGCTGTGGAGTTGAATTAGCTCATGCCTTTGCAAGCGGGTATGATGGTGAGAGGCTTGGAGTGCTCAATTTTGGGATGGCAAGACAGACAAACTGCATTGTTGTTGAGGGAGCAATAACGAGAAAGATGGCAAGGGTTCTGAAGATGACCTACGAGCAGATGCCAGATCCGAAGTTCGTCATTGTTATGGGTGTTTGTGGGATAAAGGGTGGCCTTTTCTGGAATGGCTATCACATGGTGAGGCCATTTGAGGTCGTGCCTGTAAAATACTTCGCCCCTGGATGCCCGCCAACTCCTGAGTCACTGCTGAGGTGCTTCAGGGCATTGCAGAATGAAATTGTTACTGGAGAGGCGAAAAACACAATTGTGTATCCAAGGATAAGAGGCAAAAAGGAAGGAAAGAAGAAAAAGCCCAAAAAAGTACCTCCAACTCCAAAATACATCGCTCTCAACCCTTCAGTTGTTGTTGATGTGCCAAAAGAGAGAAAGTGGGAGGATGGGGAAGAATACAGGGAAATGATAGCGGAGATACTAAGCGAGTTTGCAGAGAGAGTAACCGTAACTGGCAGATACAGAATTCATGTAAAGGTCAGGCCTGAGAAGTTTGTTGAAGTGGCAAGAAAGCTGAAGGATTCGGGCTTCGATCATGTCAAATCTGTCAACATAGTGGATGTTCCCAAAAACAGGAAATTCATCGTTGAATACCAGATCTCAAGCTATCTCAAGCCTGAATTTGTCAGGTTAATTCTCACAATTTTCACGGAAATTGATAGAGAGGATGCAACCTTCCCAAGCCTGATAGATGTGTGGCCATCGGCAGACTACCTTGAGAGAGAGCTTCACGATCTTTTCGGGGTTTGGTTTGAGGGAAATCCGTGGATGGGCAAGCCCTTCCTTCTCGCCCCAGATACACCTAAGAATCCGCTCAGAAAGGACTTCAAGCTACAGGAGGAGATCTACATCGGAGGTGAGGAAAAATGAAGGAATACTCACTTGACATTCAGGTAACACCACCAAAGGAGTACGAGTCATACTTCATTCCAGTTCCCAAGGA
>JALUWC010000134.1 GCA_027019885.1 Geoglobus sp. | reverse complement strand
GTAGAGAGACTTTCTGTGAAGGTAGTCTTTGACTATCCTCTGGATGAGAAGCTGGAAGAGTACAGAAATAAACTCCTGCAGAGGGTGGTAGAGAAGGTAAAGGAGGTCTTTGGCGAGTTTGGATATGAACTGGAGGATGATTTGATTAATGAGCTGAAGAAAAGCATAAAAAATGGTAGATTTGATGAAATAATTGAAGATATTGCTAAAAAAGCTTTAAAATATGATGAGAAAAAGAAAGAGCTAAAAAATAAGATTGAAGATACCAGGGATGCGATTGAAAAGCTTAAAAGAGAGATATCAATTGTAGATTCTGTTGTAAAGCTTTATAAAGAACTGTATAGTAAAATCAGAAGATATGGAGAGGTGAATGGTGACTATATGAATAAAATGGAGGAATTCAACAATCTCGCAAGAGGTCACATTAAGAAGGGAGGATTACACAATGGAAAGCACATAGTTGTGGAGATAGCGCCTGAGGATAGAGGAACAACGATAGGAAGAAACAACATTGAAGAACTTCTAAAGGCCAGTGAGGGAGAAAAGGAGCACCTCGCATCAGAGCTTCGTAGAATTGTGGAAGAGATGGTACAGAGTAAAAGATTTTGTGGACTTGTCCGGAGGAGTTTTGAAAATGTAAAGGGCGATATAAAATGGACTGCCAAGCAGGTTCAGCTCTACATCTCTTCTATTGCTAATCTTAGAGGACTTTCTGAACGCTTAAACTTACAGGGCTACTTTGGCACGAGTAATATAGGCGTGGCGCCACTCAAGGTAGGAGATAAATGGGATGTAGGGCTCACTCTATTCATAGGAGGCGTGATGCTGGACAACATCGCCTTTGTTGATAAGTACTACGAGGCGTATGATAACAGGACCAAACAGCTTAAGGGTGCAGCATTTCTCCACCACACCTACGCATTGGAAGATGGGAGTTACTTTGTGAGGAAGCCGATTTCAATAGAAGGAGATGAAAGAGAGATATTTTTCAGAGATGATGCTGAAAGTGAGATAAAAATGCGGTATGAAGAGAAGTCGTGGCGGGAGAGAGACTGCCATGAGGCTGAAGCTGGGTAAACCTGAAAAGGAGCATCTTAAAATTTTGATATACTTAGGTTTTCTTCTGTTGCTCTCTATTCCAATTAAAGACTTGCTGGCAGATGCCTGGACTTCAAGTCTGAAAGGTGTATTATACGGACTTCAGGCAAAGACTGGTATTCCTATTGTAGAACGCTGGAAGGGTATGGAGGTCTTGACGCTTGGTATTTTCATCGGAATGCTGGCTGCAACCTCATGGCTGGACCATAAGAAGAGACTGCAGGCAGTGTTGCTGCTCTCAGCTTCCTCAATGGTTATGCTTGCATATGCACCCTTCATTCTTTCCAAATTGGCACTGCTTTTTGCTGGTGCTGCTATTGGGGCTGGAATCATATTTGTATATTCTAAAGAAAGTTCTGAAAGGCCGACCAACACCAAGAAATGTGAACTTGGAATAAAAGTTATCTACTGGATAGGCTCTATCGCTATAAATGTAGCTATAATTAGTGTGACTGTTAATAATGTGCTAAATAGAAACTTTGACTTTTTAATTGAAATGCCATATCCCATGTACATAGCATCTTCGGCGGCTTTTGTTATGGTGCTGCAAAAGTTTACCGATTATGAGATTTCCAGTACCAAGGTCATGGTTGTTGGACCCTATCGCTCAGGCAAAACGGTGTTTATGGCAGCGTGCTACAATTATGCAGCAGAGGGTGATACAGAAATAACAATAGAACTAACAAAAGATTCTCCTACTCCCGACCTGAGATATGTTCACGACAAACACATGGTAAACACCGAGCTTACAATGGAGACTTATTGTTGGCCACCACCGACAGACCCTAATGAAGTGAGGGAGTATAAATTCACCTACACCTGTGGTACACTTTTTAAAAAAGATGTGGAGCTGATTGCTTACGACTACTCTGGCGAGCATTTTGGTGATATACTGAAATATCTTCAGGGAAAAAAAGAAAAATTAGGGGAAATACCAAGGAAAGTAGGTGAGAAATTATTGGAGGCAGATCAGCTTATATTTTTGCTGGACATGGATGACCTAAATAGTGGTACGCTGAGCGATTACATAGAAATTGTCCAGAGAACAAGGAAGCCCTACTACCTCGTCGCCACCAAGTGTGATTTGCTCTGGGATGATTCAGAGTGGGAAATTTCAGATGAAAATTATGAGAAGCTCAAGGAAAGGGTTGAGGAAGTGCTGAGCAACTATCTACCTGGTCCGTTGAAGAAAGGGTGTAAAGGAGATGTGATGTGCGTGATGATATTCACCGAGAAAAGTGGTGAGCGGGAGGGGTGCCCAAAGGTGATGGAAGGCAGAAGATTGCTCTCCCTGGGCTACGACCGCGTGCTGGAGGTGCTGGGTGGTGCACACTGAAGGTAAAGACGAAGTGAAGGTCTACCACTCAAGCAGAGAAGTGCTTAAGGGAACTGAGGAATACGCAGACCTGGTTAAGAAGCTTGACAGCTGCTCGGGATTCTTCTACATTAGAAGGGAGAGGGAAGATTATATTCTGACTATACACACACGAGCCTTATTCAGCGGAAAGAGGGGGAGACCTGAGAGGATATATGTGGTGTGCAGGGTTAAAGCTCCCAGTCCGGAAGAGGCCGTTGACAGACTCCTTAAGAACATTGAGGGGTTGGAGGGTGAAGAGACGGAGTGGGGAAAGGTTGAGAAAGTAAAACATCCTGAAAAGATAGAGGGGCTTCTGGATGCGATGAGAAGAGTAAAAGACATGGATACAACGAAGGCTAAAAAATACCTTCCAGCTATAAATAAGGCGGTAGAGGAGGAGAAAGCGGTTACCTTTGAAGCGAACACAGAAGAGGCGCTAACCTTAGCGCTGAATGTTGTAAAAACCATAGATAGGGTTGAGGTTGTGCTTCACTTTAAAAATTTCTCCCACTATGACGTATTAAAACTAAGAAAGTATGTCGGGATATTTATAACAGGCAAGCCGCTTAGCCCTGTAGGTAAATTCAAGAGGTTTTTCAGGCGTACAAAAGCAATATATCGTACAAAAGCAATATCTGCGGTCTCTGTTGCAGAAAAAAAGTTGAAAGATGCAAGATCTAATATAGAGATTCCTCAAGCAGACCTATGGCTATCAAAAGCAAAGCGTGCGTTCGAGAGAGGAGAGTA
>JALUWC010000133.1 GCA_027019885.1 Geoglobus sp. | reverse complement strand
CCTCGCCCTATCGACAGTACAGATAACTCCTTCCATCCTCTTTAAAGTATTGCCAGCCTCCACCTCTGTCAAAGCTCGCGGAATAGCCCATTGCCATCCACAGGATACACGCGAAGCACAGCAGGCTGTGGATGGCGCTCCGCTCCAGGAGGCCACATCCAGAATGCACTTCCTCCATGGGTTTCTTGTCCGGGAAACTCGAAATTTAGTGTGGCGGAGAGGTTTGCAGTAGTAGGGTACAGATATGAGCGCTAAAGGCCCTTCGGAAACGCTGACGAAAAATTTTTATACTACCAGCAATTATAGGAGATGCTCGAGAAGGTGAGGGGGAATTACCCCGGAGGTGATGCAAACGGTCTTTGAAGAAGATATAAAGGGGTTGAAGGAGTTCATCAATAAAGCGCGAAATAAAGAATTGAGGTTTCTTGATGTTTTGCAATTTTCAGTTTTTACTTTAATATTATTTGCTGCATTAATAAGTATTAGTGGATTTGGATTATATTTAGGATTAACACTTATTTCTATATATTTTATTATAATTACAGCTGTTTTTGCTTTATTATTTATGAAAAAAGATTTTGAAGAATATGCTAAACTCATCTCTCTTATAATCGGAATTACTATAGGCGATATAACTATGGAATTTTATGACTGGTATACTGGCTGGGAGCATGACCCAACACGTGTCCCATGGTTAGAAATGTGGGAAGATCCGGGATTTTACCTTGGTGGTCTGGTTACCGCTATAACTGCAATTATTATCTATAAATCCATCAAAAAATTCTATGGGGGTAGGAAAGTGAGAGTATTTACATTAATTTTAACAATCGCGATTTTGTGTGCGGTAATTTATACACCTCAGGTTTATGCACAGGCTAATTCCACAGCAGCAAATTCAACGGAAGATGCTTCCATAATTGACAAACTCACCTACGGGAAAAGCGGCTGGAAGCACTTAGCTATCTGGTCTGAGGCTCTTCTCACCAGCTATGGAGCTAAAATAGTGGGTAAAATTGTCAGATATTTTAAACCTGATGTTGATCCAAGTTTGTTTGAGAAAGGAACTGGTATAACTTTAACTATCCGTGAATTACGAAAAACATATAGAGATGGCTCTCTCGAATCCTGGGGCGTTTTTCTCGGAACCAATGCCCTAACTCTTGGAAAAACCGCTGCAAAGCGCTTGCCAATGGCGGTTGTGATTGAAGAGAGTGGTTAAAATGAATGAGCAAAAAAGATCAAAAAAAGAAAAAAAGACATGGATAGAAGTTTGGATTGACGCAATTTTTGCAACTATGTTCACACTGGCAGTTGCCTGGTTATTTTTTGGCATTATTCTCAATTTACAAATATGGATGGATTTCGTGAATTTATCTGACATAAAATTTTATTTTATTCTATCGTTAGTTTTTATATCATATTCCATAATATTCGGATACTTTAAGATGGAAAAGAACCTTAAAAACATATCAAATTTAATAGGCGGAATATCAGGAATAATAGGCATGTGGATTTTTGACATAATTGTTTTTCCTGAAGAAGTTTTTAGGATGAATCCTGCCTTGTTGGATTTTTCTAATCCAAAAATATACCTTGGATTTGTTGTCATGTTTGTAACTTATGTGCTCGTTTCGAAAGCACTTCAAAAAATTCTAGGAGGGGATGAAAAATGAGAATTTCATATCTAACTTGGGTTGCCTTGATTGTTTGTATTTTGACCATGACTCCCGTATTTGCGCAGACAAATACGACGTCTCAAGACAATGCGTCCATCATTGACAAGCTCACCTACGGTAAAAGCGGCTGGAGACATCTTGAAATCTGGGGAGATGCCGTAGTTTCGGCGCTTGGAGCAAAAGCAGCTTATAAAGCTGCTGAAAAGGTTAAAATGAAGGTAAAATATTTCAAAGATAATTTAAATCCTGAAACAGTTGAAAAATTTGTAAAAGGTGGATTTACATTAAAAGACGTAAAACGGGCCATTCAAGATAACACTCTTGAAAGCTGGGGTGTGTTTATCGCCACTCAGGGTCTTTCATACGGCTATGAAAGCGGAAAGTTTCTGGCAAAGAAGTTCCCGTTAGTTGCTGTTGCTTCAGTTGCCCTCTCGGGTGGCTACGAGTACTACAAGAACTACAAGAGCTATCCGGATGACCCTGAGGGTTATCCGAGGGTTGAGCGTTGCTATGTGGACAGGAATCAGACGGTGTGCACAGGTGACCCGGGGATAACCGGGCCTGGAGGAGATCATCCCGATGAGACCACCGATTCCGGAGCACGTGCGATATTCTATCCCTGGCGTGATGACCCTGAGTACAGGTTCTGGCTCACGGAATACAATGCGGTGATGGACTCCTTCCTCATAACCTTGCTGGGCGCGCTTAAGAACGACTCCAGCTGCGACAGGCAGATAGACGCGTTCTATCAGAAGGTGCGGGAGTTCAACCCCGACTACGAGCAGCACTTGGAGCTTCTCCAGCTCAAGGCAAACGAGTCCTACGAAGCAGCACTGGTGGTTCAGCAGAAGGTTTCCGAGCTTGCGGGCACGGCTGAGTTCCCTGATTTCAGATCCAAGCAGGATGTGGAGCTCTTCATGGCCAGCCTTACTTCTGCTCAGCGGAATGAGTTGAACTCCCTCCTGAGCACCTACTTCAGCAAGCTGGACGAGTTCAACGCCGTTGCTGAGGTGGTTCTCGATGACCACGTAAGAGCTGCGGATGCGACAATCCTGACCAGAGGTTTCTACGGCAACGCCGACAGACTTGTGGACTACTTAGAGTTCTCAAACTTCCCCGCGGTTTCGGATAAACCCTTTAACTCAAAGGTGCTCATCATCCCAACCGGCGGTCTGTACGGCTTGGACAGCGATGAAATCTTCAAAGCCAAGCTTGAGAAGTTCGTTGCTGAAGGCGGCGTCCTCATAGTCTTCGCCCAGCAGCACGGCTACGAGTTCCAGGATCTTCCTGGCGGGAAGGTGAGTGGCTACGGCTGGCTTGAAGATCAGAGCTGCTTCTCTAAGGCTGTGTACATAGACACCTACCATCCTGTGCTTGCCGGGCAGGATTCTGTGCTCATGGACATAAACATCGACGGTTACTTCACCTCCTGGCCCGAGAATGCCACGGTACTCTTCAGCCGCACCGCCAACGGAATGCCCGCCGGCATAATGTACCGCTACGGCAAGGGCTGGGTTGTTGCAACCACCGCCT
>JALUWC010000132.1 GCA_027019885.1 Geoglobus sp. | reverse complement strand
GCAAGATTGAGGGCGAGACGTGCTACAATGTGTGCTACGACTCCTGCTACACTCCACCGCCACCTGATCAGCCCAGATGCTATGATGTGTGCTACACCCCGCCCGACGAGGCGGCTCTTCCACCGCCAAAAGCAACCCCACCACCTAGCACTCCCCCACCTACTGAGCCACCCACATCAGGCGAACCAGCGCAACCTGAGCTTTACCAGGGCGAGTGGAATGTAGTTGGACATCACCAGCTAGGGGTGGGGTATTTTGTTTACAGAGATGCTGATGGTGTGGTCAGAAGGATAGAGACCTATGGTTTGCCGCAGTTTTCTGTAGAGGAAATTGTAAATCTGTATAGAAGTCGGACAGATAAGCCAATCGAAGTGGTTACTCATCCAGAACCTGCCTCTGATACATCACCGAGGACTTATAATCCCGTTACTGGAGAGGTGGTATCTTCAGGTGGGTCTGCGTCCACCTCTCCTTTTTACGAAATACTGCGAAATTGCTATACGCCCAGCGAGTCCAGCGGTGGGCTGCTGGACAGCCTGTTAGGCGACCTCTGTTACGATTCCTGCTATGATGTTTGTTATGACAGCTGCTATGACGCTTGCTACGATAGCTGTTACGACTCGTGCTATGATAGCTGCTACGATTCTTGTTACGATGTCTGCTATGACAGTTGCTACGATATTTGTTACGACAGCTGCTACGACGTCTGCTATGATTCGTGTTATGATTCTTGTTACGATATCTGCTACGATTCTTGCTATGGTGTGTGCTACGACGTTTATTAGCTTACTTAATCTTTCTTCGCTTCCAGAGTACCCTTATAAAATTAAGGACAAAAAGAACAGCAATACCTGCCATTACCAGAGCGAACGGATCCCTTTTTCCCGGCGGAGGATATGTGTGAGAGTATTTTTCGATCATGTACAAAGCCCAAGAGTCATTTGGCCTAAGCTCTAAAAACTTATCAAGGTACTCCTTTGCCTTGATGTAGTCTTTTTCTTGGTAATAATAGTAGGCTGCTAAGCCGGAGTAGGCAGGTGCATATTTGGGGTCTAATTCTATAGCTTTTTCATAGTAGTAAACACACTTAGCAGGGTTTGCAAAAGGGTTTGTGTGATCTCCAGCGTAAATACTGCCTAATATACCATAATATTTTGCATTTGAACTGTCATTTGCCAGTTTCTCCAATTTCTCCAAAACTTGTGCTGGATCGCCCATATCTGGATACCAGTCGTAAATGTAAAACAAAATCGCATAAGCCCCGAAGCTGTCTGGATTTAACTCCAGCGCCTTCTTTGCAGCCTTCTCAGCCTTCTTGTAGTCGTCTCTGTAGCGGTAGTCGCCGAGGTAGTATATGGCCAAAGCCAGCCATTCTTCCTCTGTGTCAGGTGTCTTATCATAAATATACATCGTGTAGTTTATGGTTCTGTTTTCCGCTTCTTCTGCAGTTAGTATGTATTTCCTCTTCTCGATTTCATCTATGTAGGTGATTCCTTTATCATTGCTGGATTCCAGCTCTACCTTTTCAAAAAACTCCGGATAAAGGGCGGTATAAGCTCTTATGTATGTAATCGGTACCTGAAATGCAGCATGACGCAATGGCGCCTTCACCTGCTCCATCTTCTCATATTCATCCCCACCAGAAGCGGCGACATTAGCCACGCTAACCAAAGCAAATATAATCAACCAAAGCGCAACCTCTGAAATTAGCCGCTTTTCTTTTGCAATTCCTTTTCTACTCCTTGGCATGCTTTTTAACACCCTCCTACTCTCACCTTCCCAACGGTCTCTAACATTTTTGGCAAGGATTTGTAATTAATCATCTAACACTATTACGTAAGCCCTCTTGCCCAGAAACTTCTTGGGTGCATCAATTTTAGCCCCATTTCCATACTTAGTTATTCGTTTCTCGTATATCATTAGCACCAACCCGTCCTTGATGTGGAGTTCCCCTCCTATCACGCCTTCAATCTCCCTCATACTTTAGTATTTACATGTAAATACTTATATACTTTACGGTTTCTTAGCAAAAGTTTGTTTCAGGGTTGAATATGCCCGGCTCAAAGATAGGGCTAAGGAAGAGTATTGCAACCTATAAGCTAATCAGAAACCTACCACCACTATCAGCTCAGTAAAAGACAACACCTCAGTTTTAGCAGAGCCACGCATCTTCGTGGAATCATAGTTCTCACTCTTAATGTCTAACTCTCCATCTTTTGTATAAACATGCCACTCAGCATCGATAACCCTGGGCAGATAGTAGTTGATATCCTCCTCAGCTTGAACTAAGAAGTCTTCCCTTCTCGTTAGATAGCTTAGTGCGATGAGGTCCATTATGCTTTTGTCTCGAAAACCATCTCCAGTAGAGTTGAAGTTCTCCAGCGCTAGGAGTGCGTACTTCGCCAGCTGTTCATTTAGAGCTAAACCCTCTTTGTAGAGGGGTGCCTTGGCTACGCCTGAGGCTTGCAAAAAGAAAACCATGCCAAATAGTAGGATGAATGCCATGCCCACCTCGATCATCCTCGCGACCATGCTACTCCCTCAGCCTCAAAAGCATGTAGCCCTCTTCTCCATCCACCACCACAGGTACTTTCACATTCAACTCCTGCGCATCAGCTTGCCCTAGAGCCTTCAGCAGTCTTCCCTCAACGGTGTAAAAGCTCACCGAAGTGTTTTCTGGTAGATCTTCCTCCGAGATTTTAGTGGTGTCCACAACACCGTCCTCGCCCCATTCGTTTAGCAGCGAAGTGGCAAGCATTCTCGCCTCCCTTAATTTATCTGCATATTCCAGTGAGCTCTGATAGTTATGCCAAGTGTAAAGCAGGCTTATTATGAAGCTGAATATCAGTATAGCGTAGAGTGTCAGCTTCCAGCTCTCCTCGATAAACTCCGACAAAGCCATAACAATTCAAGATAGGAAAAAGAGATGGAGACTTAAAAAGGGAAATTGCTGTTAGAGTCTCTCAGAAATAAGCTTAAACTTTCCTTTTACTCTTTTGATAATCTTCCTAAGAAAAATCGAAGATGTACCTCACCCTTGGAATTCTTAAAAAATTATAAATGAGAACCTTGAAAAAGGAAATATAAAGAAGGTGCAGTAAATGAAGAATCTCGAAAATATAAAGAGAGTCCTGAAGGACCACACCTCTGAAATAGCAGAGAAATTTGGAGTAAAAGAGATTGGAATCTTTGGCTCT
Organism: Geoglobus sp.; assembly: GCA_027019885.1. Taxonomy (GTDB): domain Archaea; phylum Halobacteriota; class Archaeoglobi; order Archaeoglobales; family Archaeoglobaceae; genus Geoglobus. The sequence continues at coordinate 14 of JALUWC010000132.1, read as the reverse complement.
TATGTGAGGGGTGA
>JALUWC010000131.1 GCA_027019885.1 Geoglobus sp. | reverse complement strand
CTCTGCATAGATGTGCAGATCAGCATCAGCATGCTTTGTCAGGCAGTAAACCTCAAAGCCTGCCTTTCTTGCAGACTCTGCAACATTCCTGACGTTGCTTCCCACTATCAGGAACTTTTTTCTCTCTATTCCCTTATTATCCTCCTGATAACGTCCTCTGACTCACTCCTGTATATCTCATCCATTGATCCGCTGTCTGAAACATCAAGCCCCCTGAAAACAACAGCGGGAATTCCGTAATCTCCCTCACCCATTATGAGATTCGCAAAGGCTGCAATCTCATCTGCCACGCATTCAACGGTTACCTCAAGCTCTCTACCATAAATATCTCTCTCCATCCTCCAGTCCTTCATCGCCTGAACGCCTGAAATACCGATTGCAAACCCGACAACCCCTCTTCTGAAGCACCTTCCGTTTGTGTCGGTTATTATGACCCCAACCCTCTTTCCCGTGATCCTTTTCAGCTCCTTCATTATTCTCTCCGCAGATCTGTCGGGATTGGAAGGCGGAAGGAGAATGTGCCCGGGTCTGACGTTGGATCCATCTATCCCGGCATTCACGCAGATATTTCCAAACTTTGCCTTTACAAGGAGAAAGGGCTTTTCAAGAATGATCTCATCGCTCTCATCGAGAACCGCCTGAACCAGTCTCGGATCTTTATCGACCAGCCTTGCAATCCTCACCGCTTCCGGCGATGGAGCCATGTCCTCGACTCTTATCATCCTTCCTTCAGCCTTCGATACAATTGTTGAGCATACGGCAATGACATCTCCATCCTCAAAGCTGAATTTTGAGGAAAAAATTTCGGCTAAATTATCGCCTTCCCTGATTTCAGGAATACTCTTGATGGGAAACACGTGGATCATTCTTCAGATCCTCTCTCTCAGGAATGTGAATATTTCTGCGGTGATCTCATCCTTGTCTGGCATGATCTGACCTGCTCCCTGAGCGAGATCCTTTCTGCCACCTCCTCCACCTTTTGAGAGCCTTCCAGCAATTCTCATGAGGTCTCTTGCATCTACCCTTTCATCCCCGCTGAATGTGACGATCTTTACACCGCTGTAGTCTGACAGCAGCACCCCTATGAAACCCTTCTTCGCCAGATGTATTCCTGTTTTTGCAAGCATCTCTGGAGATTCATTCAGGGTCTCCACGACTATCCTTACATCCTCGAACTCCTCGAAGTCCTTGGAGAGCATCTCTGCCCTTATCTCTGCAATCTCATTCTGAAGTCTCTCTATTGTCTTTCTCTGCTCCTTCCACTCATCGAAGAACCTCTGAACGGTTTTTGGGAGAATCTCTGGCTGAACTCTCAGAATTGCGCTTGACTCTTTGAGCAGGCTCTCTTCCTTGGCAATGTGATCAAGCGCCGCCTCTCCGGCAGAGTATTCAAATCTCAGCACACCGTCCTGTATCGACTCAACCTTGAGGATCTTGAACACGCCTATCTCTCCTGTCTTCTCCACATGCGTCCCTCCACATGCCTGCACATCATCGCCAACCCTGACAACCCTGATGTCCTTTCCGGGTGGAACTCCACCCTGGTAGAGTCTGAACCCGTATTTCTGTTCTGCTTCTATTCTGCTCATTATCTCCCACGAAACAGGCCTGTCGGCCATTATCTCCCTGTTCACCTCAAGCTCGATCTCTCTGATATCATGATCGCTCAGTCTGCCATAGTGGGTTACATCAAGTCTTGCCTTGTCCCACTCCTTCCTTGCTCCTGCCTGCCATATGTGGTTCCCGAGCTTTTTCTGCAGAGCCCTTATGAGCAGGTGAGTTGCCGAGTGATGTCTCATGTGCCTGAATCTCCTCTCCCTGTCAATGAAGCCTCTCACCTCTACACCTTCGGGTAACGGTTTGCTCACCTTATGCAGAACAACACCATCCTCCTCGAGAACATCAAGCACCTCCACCCTGTTTCCATCGAATTCAATGTACCCGGTATCATTATCCTGACCGCCGCTCTCAGGGTAAAATGCGGTTCTGTTTAGTATAACATATCCGTTCTCATATCCCATCACCTTTGCAGAGAACTCAAGGAGCTTTGAGTTGTAATAGAGTTTTTCTGTTGGGGGATACTCTCCTTTTACCATCTTCTCCCTCTCCTTTCTTTCAGCCCTTGAATGTCTGGAAGCAAGCTCTGCGTAGAAATCTTCAGGTATCTCGACCTGAACATTCCTTGATCTGGCTATCTCCTCAGCCATTTCGGGAGGTATTCCGTGAGAGTCGTAGAACTCAATGAGGTCGTTCTTATCTATCTTTCTCTTCTTTTCTATTGTTCTCTCCACAAGGGATATTCCTTTTGATATTGTCTCCCTGTATCTTCTTTCTTCAAGTTCAAGGATTTCCTGAATTGTTTCAAGGGGCACATCGAACTCGAACTCCTTGAGGAGCCTTCTGTGAAGGCTTACGAGATCAAATATGGTCATGCCAAGCTCAAGCTCGTCAGCCATTCTCAGACTTCTTCTTATCATCAGCCTTGCCAGATATCCTGAGCCCGCATTTGATGGAATTAAAGCATCGCCCAGCATGAAGAGAATTGCTCTCGTGTGGTCTGCGAGGGCATATATCTTTTCGAGGGGAACAACTATGCTTTCGAGCCTTTCAACTGTTATCCCAAATCTTCCAGCTATTTCTTTTCTCAACTGATTCAGCCTCTCTCCTCTCAGCTCTCCCATAACTCCAGCAAGCTTTGAGCTTTCAGCTATTATCTCTCTCACATCCCCGTCATCCGTTGAGAAAGGAACCGAACTGTTATCCAGAATTGTCGAAACAACATCGCCAAATATAGCATCGTAAACGGTTGGCGTTCCCTGTGATGCCCAGACAAACCTCTCAAGCCCATACCCGGTGTCAACTATGTAGTTGTCCATCTTTCTGTACTTTACACCCTTGATCTCTGTGTCACCATCAGGATGCTCCTCAAGGTTCATGAAAACGAGGGTTGCAAGCTCCAGGCCACCAACAATAGCCTCGAGGCAGGGGCCTGCATTTCCTCCTCCAGCCCAGGGCTCTTCCTTGTAAACTATGTCCTCTGTCTTAACTCCAAGCCCGTTTAAAAGTTCTGTGCAGTATCTCACCGTTTCATTCTTCCAGTATATCTCTCTTTCAGGATTGTTGAAAGCGTGGTGAGCCATCATCTCGAAAAGCGTCAGATGCCTTCCTGTCCTTCCAACGGAGTCGAGATCATCCATTCTTATGCACGGCTGTGAGATTGTGAGCGGGTTGGCTGGA
>JALUWC010000130.1 GCA_027019885.1 Geoglobus sp. | reverse complement strand
GATAAGGGAGAGCCCACCAAAGGACCTTGGCATCACTTTACTCACCCTCAAGGAGAAGTTCAGATATCCGGAAGCTGACATGCCTGAAGATTTTATTACTGCAAAAAGAGATGACAGATTTGTGAGAGACCCAATGGGAGACTTCAGAATATGGATATCGAACGGGAAGATATTCTGTCACCATGAAAGGGCTGTTGTAGCTGGAGATGATGCAAAAAGCATTCTCGATACTGTGCTCAGGCTTGGGCTGGTGAGCAGGCTTGATCATGCAGGATATCTCGGAAGAGAGCTTAAAAAGGCTGAAATCGCCTTAAAGCTCGGGAAGAATTACATACAGGATCAGCCGCTTAAATTTGGAATCTATGGGGATGTGAGCTAAAGCACAAAAACAGCAGCAGAGAGGACAGTTGTCGTCTCTCTCACATCTGCAACTCTTGTCACATTAAATGTTCTTCCAGCCTTCACACCAAAAGCGGTTTCGAGCATGTATCTGGCATTTTGCTCAGCTCTTCTGCCAACATCCTCGCCATTATATTCGCCATGATATTCAGTCAGGTAACCATGGAGAGATGGATCTTCAGGAATCGCACATCCAATAGTGGCGTAGATTTTTTTGTTTTCCACACTACTTGTCTCTTTTGCCATAACGCAGAAAACAACCTGTCCCGGATACAGATCCCTCATTCCCTCATCCATCTCCACAATCTCGCACTGAGGCGGGAATATGCTGCTCACCGTGACAAGATTGAACCTTTCAATGCCTGCATCCCTCAATGCGAGTTCGAAGCTCACAAGGGGGTCTTCATGAACTCCAATACCGGTGGTAAAGAAAACTTTCTTCGGGACAAGCATTCTGTTTCTGTCAGCTATTTCTGATTTAACCCCCTGTAACTCATTGATCTCATTTTCAATCCTCACAGAAATGCCAATACGATGAGGGTATTTAAGATTTTTGAACTCAAGAGAAAATGAAGCTTTCTGTAAGGCTTTCAGCCCTCAAAGCAAGTTTCCACCTTTCAATGCAGTCACACTCTGTGCTGAAGACGCTTTTATCCTGAGTTAGCGAGAAAGCCTTTATCTCCCTGACAACATCTGCATCACATCTGAAGCAGTTGTGCGGGCCTCTCCTCTTACCTCCTGCAACAGGATCGCAGATGAGCTCAACATCTGCCCTTTTCAGAACTTCAACAGCACTCCACAGCCATGGAGGCCTGTACAGACCCCTTCTGTATAACCCTTCAACAGGTGTTTTTGAATGAACAGTCATCAAATTCAGAGAGATGAGATCAGCATGGCCTTTTACATCCTCTATTGATTTAAAAACATCCTTTAGTGCCTCTTTCTCAGTGAGAAACGGTGGTTTGAGAAGGAGATAAGCCTTCACCCTCGCAACCCCTCTAAGCATCCTGCTCGCATTTTTAAAATCCTGAAAGGTAAAGCCCTTGTTTATCAGGTGCTCTCTGACCGTATCACTGGATGTTTCAAGGCCCATTCCTACTTCAATTTCAATTCCAGAATTTGCTATCTCCTCAACCGTTCTTTCATTTATGAACTCCGGTCTGCTCTCCACAACAATCTTTCTGAATCCTCTTTTTTTTGCCTTTCTGTAGATTTTTTCCCTCGTGCTTCTCTCAACTTCCCTGTCATCAAAAAAGCTTCCGGACGTGAATATCTTGGCGATATCAGCATGTTTTTTCTCCACTGCATTGAGAAACTCAGAATAAACCTTTTCCTGATCTGCACTTCTATCTGAGTCTGATGTATAGCTGCACATGTAACATGAATCCCATGAACATCCCCTTGTGGGGAGAATCAATGTGAGGCAGTCAACTACCTCTCCATCAAGCCTCTCCTTCTCAATCCAGGCTTTCAAAACACCCTCCTCCTGTATCCAAGCTTCTTGCCATAATACAGCCCAACCGCAAGCCCTCCGAGATGAGCAACGTATGCCACACCGGTGAATATGGAGAATGGAGCTAAGAAAAGATTGTAAAGAGCAAACAGAACAACTGCCATTCTTATGTTTATGGGAATGAAAAAGAAAAGCAGCACCCTTATTTCTGGAGCTATCACTGCAAGCGTTCCCATAATTCCATATATCGCCCCAGAAGCTCCGAGAGCCGGAACGTATGATGATGTGGCAAAGGAGAAGGCCAGATACATTATATTCCCGAAAATTCCAGAAAGAAAGAATATTTTCAAGTAGTCGTTTCCTCCAACTCTTCTCTCAAGCTCTGAACCAAAGAAGAAGAGGACTATCGCATTGACGAGGTAATGCTCAAATGATCCATGCAAAAAAATGCTTGTAACTAACTGCCATGGCCTCTGAAAAATCATAGTGGGGCTAAGCCAAAGGTAGCCGACAACTGGTCTGAAAATGAGCTCAACGGCAAAGATAACGGTTATTATGGCAAGAATCACATTGTTGTAACCATAGGTTTGAAGTATGTTCCTCCTCTTCGAAAGACCTGGATCCAAGTCGTAGATCGATAGCTCTCTTTTTCTCGCCTCATTTATAACAGGTTTTCTCACTTCATCATCTCTTACAACCCTGACAGGAATGTCATACAGCCCTTCACACTGATGCTTTTCAGGGAGTCTGTGCTCTGAGCAGAATGTGCCACCACAGTAAGTGCACTTGTAGGGCAAAAATTCCTCTTTCCCGCAAACATCACATTCTGCCACTTGCCAGAATTCAAGAAAGTTGTATTTAAATTTTGGCTAATATTGAAGAGTGCTTCCTTATCTTCTCATCGCTGTAAGAGGAGAGCCATGCAAGCCAGCACAGCTCTACTGCCCTGTAATCAACATCCCATGCCATCCTCTCTGCCTTTTTAACAAACTCAACATCGCTTTTCGGCATATCCACATGCTTTTCAATGAACCTCCTGACTATCTTATCAGGCATAACTGTGTCAATTCCACCCATCATCCTCAAATACTGAAATGTGTTTATCCCTGCTCCTTTAACATTCAGCCACTCCCTCCAGCCTTCCAGCTCAGACCTTTCAGCCCAGTTCCTGAGCCCATAAACGTCCTCGCCATAATCTAACAATGTCTCTGTGATCCCGAACGCCACACTCCAGCTCCTCCTGTTTCTCCAGACTGAATAGAAATCACTCCCCTCCCACTTCAAAAGGTCATCAAGATGTGTAATCATCCCAGTGTCAACAAATTTCCTCCTGAACTCAAGAACTCTTGGCACGACAACAGAAAAGTAGTTAACACCTACAGAAGTTATTGCAGAATCAACAACC
>JALUWC010000129.1 GCA_027019885.1 Geoglobus sp. | reverse complement strand
CAAAGTGTCCCAAAGTTTTGGAGGTGATGAAGAAGTGGGAGCGGTAGAAGCGGTTCTTGACTTTATACTGCCTGGAGTAGGGCATATTAAAACAAAGAAATACAGTGCCATACAGGGAGGATTTGTTCTTGCAGGGAGTGCAGCGCTGGGATTATTTACCTCTGGAATTGGGTATCTGGCAAGCGGGATATACCACGCTGCGAAGACATACAAGGTAAAGAGATGACATGGGTGCAGTTTTTCAATTTTTTAAAGACCTTACAATCTGGATACTGATCTTCACAGTGATATACATCATTGCAGGGATTCAAACCCTTATAATCGTCATAGCACTTGGTCTGTGGTTCAAGTACGCTGAAAAGGTTGCCAGAGATGCTGATAAAGTTCAGAGGGAGCTGAAGCGGTGATGCTTGCCGACTACAGGCAATCCTTTGAGAGAAGGATAATTCCTGTCATCGCAATCCTAAACTGGGCTGGTTTCACACCAAACAAGCTCTCAGCACTCGCTCTTGTTTTAGCAATGCTGTCTGCCTTCAACTACTACGTCAATCATCTTGTACTTGCTCTGACATTCCTCATCAGCTCAGCACTGCTCGATGCTCTTGACGGCCCCCTTGCCAGGATGCTCAACAAAGCATCCTTAAGAGGGGACTTAGTTGATCACACCTTTGACAGGTTTGCAGATGCGGCAGTAATGGCCGGGATAATTCTCTCAGGACTTGTCAGCCATGAAGCAGGACTGTTTGCTTTCATTGGGACAATGCTAACAAGCTATATGGGGACCCAGGCTCAGGCTCTCGGAGTTGGCAGGGTGTATGGTGGACTCTCTGGCAGAGCTGACAGGATTGCTATAATAGCCACAGCAACATTCCTGCAGATCCTCGGACATCCTATGTTGAATTTTGCCATGCTTGTCCTCGGAATTCTCGGGGTAGCTACAGCTGTACAGAGGTTCATAATTATATATGAAATGCTGGACCAGGAGGAGAGGAGGGAAGAGGTTGTCCAGAAAACTTCTTAGCTTGATGGTTGTCCTGCTGTTTTCCCCCTCACTCCCATTTTTTGGTGGAGAGAAGAAACCAGATCTTCATGTTTACTTCAACGACACTGAGGCCAAGCTCAACGCTCCAGCCCTGATATTTGCTTCGATTGACGAGGAGAGACCGGATAAGGTCTACTACCGCATTGCTGTGAACAATGAAACTGGAGAAAAGTGCATAATGTACTGGTACTACTACACCTACCAGGAGAGCAACGTGGCGGAGCACCTCATGGATCTTGAACCCATATACCTCTACTTTTCCAAGGATGGAAAGCTTCTCTATGCCAAATACGATGCCTGGCACTGGACAGCAGGGACAGCATACAATTCAACATTGACTTTCCTCGTTGACAACGGCACACATCCTGTTTTCTTGGTCGATCCCGTGTACCACCACTACACAGTGGCCTCAGAGGTTGTAAACGCAACCTACAACTTCAGCTATGCACCGCTCACAGACTACCAGCTGGAGAAGTTCAAGTCCCAGAAGATGTACACAGGACCATACACAATTGATGTTGGACAGCTGCTTGATACAGAAACCATAGAGAATCCATTCAAGAGCTTTGATGACTTCTGGGAAACTGAGAGCTTTTACGGTCTTGTACTTTATCTCCCAATCAAGCTCAAGATACTCTGGCTCAAGTACTTCGGAGGGTAATGTATGAGAAGATGGCTTGAGCTCCTGTACATTCCAACATTTTTCCTTCTCCACGCCTCTGTTTTCCTTGGAATCTCCTCGGCTTATGCCATCGTCCTGATAGCAACATCTGCCATCATTTCAGCTGTACTGTTCTTAAAGAGAGAGCAGAACTCAAGAATGGTTGAGGCGTTGATCATCGCTGGACTATTCTACAGTGCCCTAATACCCCCGTGGAGTGGCATGCTCTTCATGCTGATGCTCATGGCCATGCCTGAGAGCTTTGTAAACCACAGCAGGGTGAGCTTTGCCTTCAGGTGCCTGGTATTTCCCTCTCTGGCGTTTGCTTTTCTATCAGGATTCAATGCATTCGGTCTTGCAGTGCTGGTCTATCTTATTTCGCTCATGGCAATCAGTATACTCGAAAAGGCTGAGGTGAAGACACTTGTTCACAAGGAAGGAGAGAACTAAAATTGGATCCTATCTCAACTATTTTCTTGCTTTTCTCGGATTTGTAGCTTTGCTGCTTGGTCAGCCAATAGCAGCTGGTTTCTTCTTCATCATCGTTCTTATCAGAATTTTCGTATTTGATAGAATCCAGAGGTGGTAGTATGCTGTCAAATGCTGCTGTTCTCGTCTTCTGGATTTTAATGGCAGCACTTGCCTTTGTTATAGGAGGATATATGGGACTGGCTTTCGCCGCAATTGCCTATATCCTCACAATCCACTACTTCAACAAGGGCAGGAAAACATTCGCCAACATAAGCCCTAAAGGAGACCTCGTCCAGATGGGTTTTCTTGCCGCTGTAGGAATCTTCGCCCTTCTGAGCTTTGGAATGGTTGGCATAATCGTCTTCACAATCTGCATTATTGGCTTCATCTACCTCTGGAAGCTTAACTGATCCTTTCACGTTCACCCGTAGAAGGGTGTTAAGGCCGTAGGGAAAAAGAAAAAGAACTCTGGAGGCTTGATTTTGGATGTCAGACTTAGCGGATGCTATCTTTAAGTATGTGGAGCTTGATCTGAAGCCAAAGCCAATCACCGACAGACTCAACCCCTTTGTAAGCTACAGTGAGCTGAATGAGCACCCAGCGACGGTGATAGGGCTCAAGCTTAAAAGAGGAAGCAAAGGAGGGGAGGAGAAAATAGAGGACTACAGCGTGCCATACACACGATCCTGGCTTCATGCAATGCATGGTGCCGTGCTCAAGGAGACGAGAGGTGGAAAAACCACCACACTCCAGGCAAGAGCCTACAGATTCCTCTGCTACCCAAGGAACAAACAGCCTGTGATAGCCATAGGCGGAGAGAAGATCGAGGACTTCCTGCACTTCCTTGTCCCCATAGACCTGGCAAGGAAGAAGGATGACAAGCTGGTCAAAAGGCTTCGGATGTTCCCAGATCCGCAGGAGGAAGGCAATGACAGACCGAAGGCCATTGATCCCAGAAAGCTAAACATCTGGATGGTCTTCAACCCCAGCTACATCAACGAGTACATCTACGAGCTTTACGAGGACGGAATAATCAGGTTCTTTGCCTTCGAGCCAAAAATGCAGTTCGAGCTCAGGGAGTTTGCTGAGGCAAGC
>JALUWC010000128.1 GCA_027019885.1 Geoglobus sp. | reverse complement strand
AATTATCCCGATGCAGGAGAGAAGGGTGTTGTACTGCTGAAAAAGTTCGCAGACTACAATGGAATTAAGGTTGGTGAGTTCATTTCCGTCAGCATTAACGGTAAAAAGGTGAATCTGAAGGTTACAGGACTCGCCTTCTCTCCTGAATTCATCTGGATCGTTGAGTCCGGAAGCTGGATGACCACTCCGAAAACCTTTGGCATCGCCTTCATTCCTCAGAAAACCCTTGAGAAAATTCTGGGAGTTGAGAATGTCATTACGGAGGTGCACGTAACAATTTACGATCAGAGCAGGGCAGATGAGATCCTGAACAGGGTCAGAGACATATTCAGCGATTACGGCATCTCCGGAGCGTACAAGAGGGAAGACCAGCCGAGCAACAAGCTCGTGAATATGGATCTGGACGGTTTCAGAGAGCTTTCGTTCATGTTCCCCAGCTTTTTCCTGTTCATCTCTGCCCTCATGGTTTACGTATTGCTTTCAAGGGTTGTCAGGGAGCAGACTGGCAGCATTGCAATTCTGAGGGCTCTCGGCTACAGCAGAAAGGATATTCTGCTTAACTACCTGAGTCACTCCTTAGTTATCGGGATTCTGGGCTCGATAACCGGGGCTGTTGGAGGATACGCCATATCAATTTTCATGACCGCAGAATACACAAAGATGCTGAACATTCCCTATTACATCGCCATAGTCCACCGGGACGTGCTTGTTCAGGGTCTGGTGATAGGCATCGTTACACCTCTCATTGCCGGCATCTCAACAGCGTATACCGCTTCGAGAATAGATCCGGCGGTTGCGATGAGGGGCATGGAGGTGGAGGCAAGAAAGGTGAGAATAGACAGGTTGCTGTTCTTTGTGAAAAGAGCGTCTATGCTTACACGTTTAGCATTGAGAAACCTGTTCAGGAGTCCCCGAAGGACGGTTTACTCTCTTCTGGGCGTTGTGGCAAGCGTTGTTCTCATACTAACCTCAATGGTCTTTCTTGACGCCAATGAATTCGCCATTTCCATGCAGTTTGATAAAATAATCACGTACGACATGAAAATTTCAACCTCCAGTCGAGATGTTTACCGGGCGGTGAAAAACATGCCTGAAGTTCAGGAGATTGCGTCTATCATCGAAACCTGGGTTGTCTTCGAGAAGGATGGGGTGACGAAGACATCCATTCTCTATGCCATAAGCCACGATCAGAACCTATTCAATCTTTATGATGCTGCTGGCAGGCAGCACCATCCCCCTCCTAAGGGCATAGTCCTGCCGGAAATTCTGGCGGAAAAGCTGAGAATTACTGAAGGAGAGGAGGCGAAAATTCTGACAGAGTTCGGAAAGCAGAAAGTGACAATTGCCGAAATCTACAATCAGCCCCTCACCGTGTCATGCTATGCTGACATCCTCTACTTCTCAAAGAAGGCTGGAATTGACTTCAATGCCATACTGGTGAAGTTCAAGCCGGGAATGGAGGAGCAGGGGAAGAACAGAATCCTGGACATCAAAGGCATAAGGACTGACTCCATTGACGATTTGAAGGAGTACATCGATGAAATCATGACCTTCTTCTACGTTTTCATTTACTTCACACTGCTGTTCGGCGCCTCACTGGGCTTTGCCTCCATATTCAACACAACAACGGTGAACGTGCTGGAGAGAAGAAAGGAGATTGCAACCCTCAGAATGCTTGGTTATACAACCAGAGAGATTGCTTACAGCCTTCTGGTGGAGACGGCGATTATAGGGGTTATTGGTATTGCAATTGGCATTCCCCTCGGCTATGTAACCGCCGAGCTTTTCTTCCAGTCCTTCCAGAGCGAGATGTACTACATGCCCTTCATAATATTTCGGCAGAACCTATGTCTTCACCGCTCTGGCAACCTTCGTCATACTTTTGCTCTCCCTGCTGCCGGGGATAAGGTACGTGGCAAGGATGGAGATTGAAAAGGTGACCAAAGAAATTGTGAGCTGATGGGATTTGTCTGAAAACTGGCTGAAATCAAAAAGACTAATAGGAGTGAATGCTGAATGGCAGATATGAGGGAGAGGCTGTTTTTCGATGACATGCAGATCGGTGATGCAGTGGAGTCAATTGCAAGAACGATTTCTGAGACCGACATCTGGATGTTCGCCTACCTGACAGCAGATTTCTTTCCCCATGCACATTGATATCACGTTTCTGTGTGATAGCAGCGTTGCTTTCGGCACACCTGTCGTTCCTCCTGTGAAAATTATCAGCATGTCGTCATCAGGTGATTTGCTCAGGGGCTTTTCAATTGGCTCATGCTTCAGCAATTCGCCGAAATATGGCTCTGAGTTGAGAAAGATTAATTCCGGATTGCCGATATCTGCCTTAATCTCCTTCAGGGTGGATTTTATGTCGTTGTCTGCAAAGCTGTCAATTGCTACGACAACTTCCGGCTCAGCATGGCCAGAAATTCGTGAGTTCAGCCTTTCTGTACCTCACGTCCATGGGAACGGCTATGCACCCCGTTTTGCTGCATGCAAGAAGCGTGTAGGCATACTCAGGCCTCATCGGCAGAACGGTTGCAACCCTATCTCCATTCTTCACACCCATCTCAGCCAGAGCGCCGGCAAGAGTGTCAGCATTTCTCTTAAACTCTCCGTAGGTTATCTCTGAGCTACCAAATTTTATTGCCGGGTAATTTTCGTCCTTATCTGCCCAGTAGTCCAGATAGTGCCAGAGGTAATCGAATTCGGGTATATCAGCCATGATTAATGTAAATTTTTGAATAATTTAAAGATTTGGTGAAATGCCGTGGTGTGAGATAGATAGCAGAGCCAATTTATCTTTCAATTGTCATTTTAGCCGCTCACAGTGCTTTATTCTTCATATTCAGCATCCAAACAATGTTCATATTCTGAGTAAATGCCCGTTTTTCCTAAGCCATTCCTTGTGTTTTTCATAACTCGGCATTAACATTTTTACCTTATTCCAGAATTTCTTGCTATGATTTTTCTCTTCCAGATGTACCAGCTCGTGAACAACGACATAGTCTATCACAGGTAACGGTGCCATAATTAACCTCCAGGAGAAGTTCAAATTTCGCTTGTGGGAGCAGGATGCCCATCTTTTTTGAGCATTGGTTATGTTTATTTTGTTATAACTGAAACCTCTCATACTTGCATACAATCTTACCCTTTCAGATATTTTCTCATATGCCTTTTCTCTGTACCAGTTAACGAATACTTCTTTTGCAATTGGAATATATTTTTTAGGAGCAGGATATTTATTAGTAAATTCAGCATTTCCCTGCAAAA
>JALUWC010000127.1 GCA_027019885.1 Geoglobus sp. | reverse complement strand
GGCTTTTGTAAGATCGCTGGATGCTATAAACTATTTTGAATCAAATTTCAGCCTTGTTGCATACCTTCTTGATGAGATGAGCAGAAAAACAGGAATGGAGGCCGGAAGTGTTGGAATGCTCGTAGCTATACCTCATGTTTATGAGAGGGACATTGACAGGATTGGAAAAGCTAAATACTCAGAGATTTTTGGATTTCACAGGCTTGGAACTCATATTGTTGAGGATTACATTTCCTCCGCCTGGCATTCTGCACTTGAAGCCATATATTACAACGGGGGCACAAAAAGGACTGAATGGGGTGAGCTCTTTGAAGGGCAGGAGGAGAGCAGGTTTGTCCACAGACTCTTTGTCGAGGTGAAAAATCCGGATGAGAACCAGATTCACGACAAGGCACCTTTCACAAAAAAGTACGGAATCGAGTATGCTCACGACTACGTGATTCATGCAAAGTCCATAGACAGGGAGGTAAATGAGAACATACTGAAGGAGGGAGAAAGCTACACCTATGCTGAGAGAGCCAGATACTGTGTTAGGGATGATGTTAAGGTGGATCAGCTTTACAGAGTCATAGAAAAACTCAGAGGCAGCTCCATGAGGAGGGACTGCTATGTTGGGATATCAAGACCGTGGGACATAAACTCAGACGAACCTCCATGTCTCAGGGGATATCAGTTTGGGGTCAGCAAGGACTTCTTTGGCTTGTTTTACATGCGCTCTAACGATGCATATGGAGCGATGCATGCGAATATGTATGCCTTCAATCTCCTGACAGAGTATGTTGCAGAGATGTGTGGATTTGACATGCACAAGTACTACCACTTCGCTCTCGACGCCCACATCTACGGTGAGTTTCTGGACTCTGTTAAGGAAATCCTTGAACCTGAAACCCCGGGCTACATGGAAAAGGTGAGCAGATAAGGTTACTGAACCTTCTCCCACTTGTAAAGCTCCACTATCTCTGCCAGAGTTCTCCCTTTGTCCTCAATCTCTCCTCTGATTCTCTCTTCATGTTTCTTTACCTCAAGAGCCCTCCTCGCTATCTCGTAAGCTCTATCCTTGGGTATCACCATTACACCGTTATCATCCCCGACTATCCAGTCTCCGGGATTGACTTCAACTCCTCCACACTCTATCTTGATGTTTATTTCTCCAAAACCCTTTGGCTCTCCAGCGTTAGGCACCTCCCGTTTTGCGAAGAGTGGATATCCGAGTTCTCTGATGTCATCTACATCTCTGACTGCTCCGTCTATTACTACACCCTCTATGCCCTTGTTTATGCAGCTCCTCGTTGCAAGCTCTCCCCAGACTGCTGAGCTGTCCCCTGAGCACTTTATCACAATAATATCTCCCCTTCCGGCAACATCAATTGCCTCGACGGTCTTTGCCCAGTCCCCATCGAATGTGCTTACCGTTACAGCCTTCCCAACCACCTTCCTGCCCCTGACAAGTGGATAAATGTCCTTCATAGCCTTTGCTCTGTGCATCGCATCGCTTATGTTGGGGGTTGAAACCTCCAACAGAATCCTTCTTATCTCTTCCTCAAGACTTCTCCTCCGTATCTCTGCTTTCTTTCCCTCCTTCCATGCTTTATCAACGGCATTTCTCACTTTTTTCGCGGATTCGGTCACGTTTCTTGACTTCACAATGTTGCTCCCAACAATCACAATGTTCGCTCCAAGTGAAATGCAGTTGGCTGCCTTTTCTGCATCAAGCCCTCCAGCAGCGGCAACAGGAATATTGGCATTTTCAACAACCTCAGACAGAATATCAAGAGGATCTCTGCCCGTCATCTGCTGATCTATACCAACATGGACATTGAGATAATCAACTCCAAGCTCTTCAAGCTCTTTTGCTCGTTTAACAGGATCTGAAACATTTATCAGATCAGCCATAATCTCAGAACCGTATTTTCTTGCCGCCCTTATGGCCTCAGCAATTGTCGAATCATCGCTCAGCCCGAGAATTATGACAATGTCAGCCCCGCTCTTTGCGGCCATCTCCACCTCCACGCTTCCTGTGTCTATAGTTTTCATGTCTGCGAGAGTTTTCACACCGTAGGCTTTCTTTATTTCCCTGATAGCATTCATTCCCTCGCTTTTGATGAGCGGTGTGCCAACCTCAAGCCAGTCAACACCTCCTTGTAGAGCTTCTCCTGCTATCTCAACAGCTCTTTTCAGTTCAAGGAGGTCAAGGGCAACCTGCAGTATCGGCCTGTCCATGGGAACTATTTGCTCCCGCCTGTATTTATATTTTCATTATGCCAAAAATCAGATCAAAAGTGAAGTTTTATATGCCAACAAGAGGGTCAAAGCCCATGAACGTTCAGTATCACGGGCCTGTAATCATCGACGATCCTGAGAGGTTTGAGCTCTCAGAGTTTGTAAGGAACGCAGTGGCTCTTGAAGCTCAGAGGGTATTTTACTTCAACAGAAAGCTTTTCATAATAGATTACGAAACCCTCCACGGGATTTATGAGGACAGGTTTGTTGTTGTGGAAGTTGTTACATATTCAGCATTCACGGAAGTTGACGAGTTCAGGAGGTGGTTGCTTTACCACAGTCATGAGGACAGTTTTGAGTACACAAACTCAGTCAACAGCCTGAGAGGCGACACGACGATAATCCCGGTTGTCAGAACATCCGACAGGTTTGTGAGGAAGATTGACGGGCAGATTGGTATAGGGAGACTCAGGCATCAGTAAATCATAGCCGGGAGTATTATGGAGCCCATGCAATGTATTCTCCTCACGCCCAAGAACAGAGTTGACAGTCCTATGATACCTGCCAGAGCAAATACAGCAATTCCCGAGAAGCCATTCATGGCAAAAATCGAGATCAGGAGAAATACAAGAACTGCTTTGGAAACTCTTGAAGGTGTCAATCGCTGAAAAGCTCTGATTGCAGGGATGGAAAAAAGAATTGTGAATGCCATAGCTGCAAATGCCGATGCAACAGCCAGAAATGGTAAAAAGAGGAATTTTTCTGGCGAGACAAAGGTGGAAAACGCCTGTGCAGCACCACTTCTAACCCTTCCAAGTGAGATGAGGATTGCAAAATTAAGAATTGCATTCGCAGTGT
Source organism: Geoglobus sp. (assembly GCA_027019885.1). GTDB lineage: Archaea > Halobacteriota > Archaeoglobi > Archaeoglobales > Archaeoglobaceae > Geoglobus. The sequence continues at coordinate 11,488 of JALUWC010000127.1, read as the reverse complement.
TCGCAGAGCTGACAGATGCGATATAATCCCTTTCATCATCATCCTTTCCGACGGATAATGCCGTTGCCACCCCAGAGCTTATTCCGGGAAACAGTGAAACAAACAGCCCAGATATCACACCTTTCAGAATATTCCCAAACCTCGGAAAATCCATTCCGTAATTCTGTTCTGGAATGCTTTCGGATACCATGCCTGTTAAAAGAGTTGGAAACGCAAAGAGACCTGAAAGCAATGGGAAAAGAATGGATACATTTGAATATCTAAATTCCCTCAAAGAGTAGAGACCGAGGATACCTGAGGCTGAGAAAACAAGAAGGGCATAAAGCCTCTTTTTCCATTTGGAAAGAGACCCTCCCAAAGGATCATCCTCAAATGATACAAGGTAGATTGTCACCCCAGCCAAAACGATGGGTGTGAGGGGCTCTGCATTCCTGAGCAGCGGGCTTGCTTTCAGTAAAATGTAAAAAACTGGTAATGAAAATACTGCTGAGAGAAAACTTGAGAATGACGACACCGTTACCGCTCTCATCCCCTCCCCACTTAAAACAAGTCTGTGGGCTGGCAGGATTGCAATGGCTGTATCCTCATCAGGAACGCCTACCATGACTGCAGGGATTATATTGACAACAGAATACGTTATTGAGGATACGAAAATCATGATTGCAATTTCAAAACTGTCAAATCTTGAAGAGAGAACAAAGGACGATCCGAGCATGAGCGATGCAAATGTGTTTGGATGAATTCCGGGAATCAACCCTGCAATAACCCCAATCAGGAAACCATATAATTCTGGAACCATTTTCTTTTCATCAGTTTTTCGATTCTCTCCACACTCTCACCACTTATTTCAGCCATCTCAGAATAGCCTGATATTCCGTACCTTTCAGAAAGCATCTGGAAGTAGTCAAAGGCAACATCATCTCTATCAAGATCCCACATGCCTGAGAACATTGGATGGAAATCCTGCATGAAATCGATTAATTCCTCAGAACTCATTGAATCAAGATCTTCTGCACTTTTTCCAAGGAGATTGTCTGATATTATGGTTTTCACAGCTCTCAGAAGGGTTTTCAGGTTGTACTTTCTGTTTTTTGGGGAGTACTTCTGAATTATCGAATCTATTTCCCTCTCACTGTAATCGAAAATTTTTGATCTCTTACCAATGGATGCCGATAGCTCCCTGAGGGTCAGATAGGTTCTCCTGTCAATTGGATACCTTCTCACCCTTCTACCCTTTCTCAGATATACATAGTGAACTGGTACTCCTTCCAGCTTTTTTTCGATAACATCCTTTGGTGTTAAATTTGATATTTCCTCTGCATCTGCCATGCATGAGAGAACAAGTCTGATCATTCCATGTTCTTTCTTGTTTTTAGAGGATGCCACATTTATGTACTGAAGATCTTCCTCAAGCTCCACAAGCATCTCTCTCATTTTCAGGGAAAAGAATTAAATCGGGAATAAAAACTTTTAGTGTGAAACACCCGGCACTCCTTCAGTTCAGGGGAAACACCTCAAAGGTTAAAAAACACATAAACAAGCTTAGGGGAGTGGAGATAGAGGAGAACAGATATGGCATAGATGTTTACTTTGAAGATGTCAATGATGCGAGAGCATTCCTCTCGAAGATAAAGAAGGTCATCAAGGCTGACGTAAAATCAAGCACCAAGTATGCCGGCCTGAGAAAAGGGAGAGTTAGGTGGTTTTTTACGTATTCGGTGAGGATCAGAGATGAAGATTGAGGAGTTTTTTCAGGTTAGAAATGGATTGAAAAGCTTGAGAGATATCTCAAACCCCAATTATGAGAGAGGTATGCTTTTCAGCATTCTACTGCAAAAAAGAATTGATAACGTTAAGAGAAGATACCACCTCTATGCATCGAGACTGCCAGAAATAGCGCATCACTGGGAATGGAAAAAAGAGATCCCAAAATGGGTCAGATTGCCACCGGTTATGAGGATAAAGCTTCTGATGAGATCGCTTGGGATGACGAACAGGGAGATATCAAGAGCTTTTTCAGATCCCGATTCGTCTGAAATGAGCGAGATGATATGGTCTGCAATATATTCTGACTTCATATACTCCCCAGTAGCTGTTAGAAATCAGTTTGCCAGAGGGCGAGTCGGGGAGAAAATGATAAGAAACTGCCTGGAAAAATCCAGCATAGAGTTCAAAGATGAGGGGCAACTGAGACCGGCAAGAAAGACTCCTGATTTTTACATAGAGGATGGAATTGAGATTAACGGAAGAAACATAAAATGGATCGAAAGTAAGGCGCTTTTTGGTGATATAAGACTCCATAGAGTTTACTCAAAAAAACAGTACAATCAGTATCTTGAACTTTACGGTGATGGCATGATAGTTTACTGGATGGGATTTATTGATGAGCTCACATCCCATGCCCTGATAAGAGACCACACATCGTTCATCGATCCAGCAAAGGAATTTCTTCTCAGGATGAGGGTCCATCTTGCTGATAAAATGGCTGAGAAAGTTGCAGAAAAACTGGATGGAATCGTTTTCGAATGGAAAGCAGAGGATGAACCACGATCCAGGGAATATCTAAGGGAGGTTTTGAGGCTGTTTGATTCTATAAATGGAAATGTTGTCGTGTGTGGATGGGATCCAAATCTGCGTAAAATTCTGAAAAAAATGGGATTTCAGGTTGTGATCGAAAAATAGCAGGGTAAAATCCGTTGAAGTATGGAAAAATTTATTAATTAGTCCATCATGATGAGGAAATAATGTCTCTCCGAGACATATTTCATGCTCTTGAGAAAGGACAAGACTGTCTTATTGTTTATCCAGATAATGATGTCTTCCTGTCAGTTTCAAAGCTCCTTGCTGATGAATTTGGGAGGGACAGGATTGGATGGTTTGTGTTCAATGAAATTGGAAAAAAAAGGCTTGAGAAATACTTCAAGACATTTGAAAAGATCGCACCGGAAAGACCCGGAAAGGTTTTCATGAACTACGATGAAATAGACAGGGAGACTGTTCTCGGCTTTGGCTATCACTTCCATGTTTTTACAGGATACAGTTCCGATGAATCCCTCATAAGGCTTGTTCTGGATGATGAGATCACGTTTATAAATTTTCTGTATTCAGGCGCTCTTGAAGATGGAAAGCAGATAGCTCTGAGGGATCTTTTTGATTTCATAATCGATGTAGAGGAAAAGGAGGCGCCACTCGGGAGAGAGTTCTTTTACAGGGTAAAGGCCTACGTTTACCCCCACACAGAATATTCGGGGTCGATAAAAATAGATAGTCATTACAATCTCATAGAGTGAACGAAACAGTTTTTTAGTATGAAAAAGTTATGGTATTCATGATTTCTGAGTATATCAAACCATCTGCACCGGGCGAGAAGGTTCTTGTGATCTATCCAAAAAATGAGGTTCTTTTCGCTGTTTTCAAGTTAATAACAAGGATACACGGAATTGACAAAATTGGATGGTATGCTTTTAATGATGTGGCAAAAAGGAGGCTTGAGGCTGTTTTTGAGATGTTCAAGGAGTATGCGCCAGCATATCCGGGAAAAATATACGGCAGCTATGATGAAATAGACTCAAAAGTTCTCATTGCGTTTGGCTATCACCTCTGCATATATGGTGGTTGCAGCGACGATATGCTTGTCAGGCTTGTTTTGGGAAAAGATGCCACACTTTATCTCTTTCTTCTAAAGGGAAGCGTTGATGAGATAAAAGAAAGGGGGATGAGAGATCTTTTTGATAAGGTCATTGAGATTGAGGAGAAAGAATACTCATTTGAAAAGACATTCACCTATTGCATATCCGAGTACGTCTATCCGTTCAGAGAATACACAGGAACCTTCAGGGTTACCAGTGAGTATGAGCTAATCGAATGAGTTAAGTATCCCACGTTTTCAAATTAGTTTCATGAAACCTTCAGAATTTGCCGGAATTCTTCAGAGATATGTTCGACCCCAGACCTTCCCGCTGGGCTTTAAATTTATAAAGGATGTGTCCGAAGTTCCAGAAAAGGCAAGGAGATTTGACAACATAACCCTCTGCCAGGGCTACAATCTTGCCAGATTTTACAGATGGACGGTATATCTCGACAACAAAACAGTATGTCCAATAGGGCTCATAGCCTACGGATTTGCTGAGCCAGATGAGCTTTACAAAACAGGAGAGCTTGCTGTTGCAGGTGGATACGCAGGAGATATCGAGACTGGAGTCAAATTTGAGGAATCGGTTGCAAAGCTTGATTATGGCGAGTACTCTGGAGTTCTTGTTTTTCCGCTTGAGAGAGACGAGGCTGAGCCCGATCTTGCAGTAATTCATGGGATGCCCGCACAGATACTGAGATTTGTTCATGCTGTGTTACATGATACTGGCGGTGCTCTGGAGACAAGGATACACGGTAGGGCTTCATGCAGCGAGTACCTTGAGGCATATATAGACAGAGAGCCAAAATTTGTTTTAACATGTTACGGGGAGAGAATATTTGGTTTGACTCAGGACCACGAGGTATCATTTGCCTTTCCATGGGAAATGGCTGACAAAATTGCTGAGAATCTCGAAAAAACCCACAGAAAAGGCATAAGGTATCCTGTCCCAATGAGCGGGTTGAGGTCAATGCCAGTTTTGCCCAAAAAGTATGAGGAATCTCTTGAAAACATCAGAAAATCAGACCATGGTTAAAAAATATCTGTGAATTCTTGTGTCATTTGTCAGCTCAGGATGAAAGGACAGACCAAGAATATTTTTTTCTCTCGCTGCAACTACTTTGTCCTCAAATCTGGCAAGAACCCTGACGTTACTTCCCACTTCATCAATAACCGGAGCCCTTATGAAGACGGCATTGTACTCTCCAACTTCATCAAACTTCAGAGGAGCTTCGAAGCTCTCTCTCTGCCTTCCAAAAGCATTTCTTCTAACTCTAACATCGAGAAGCCCTAAAAGCTTTGTTTCCGTTTTTCTCACCTGCTCATCTCCATGCTTCGAGATGATTATCAGTCCGGCACATGTCCCCATTATGGGATGTCCTGAATCTGCAAGCTCGATGATCTCGCTGGCTATGCTGTCCTTCCATATCAGCTTGGATATTGTTGTGCTCTCTCCACCGGGAATTATGACAGCGTCACACCCGGAAACCAATCCGGGTTTTCTGACTGCAACAACCTTTCCATCAATTCCGAGATCGTCAAGAGCCTTTTTTGTGATCGCTAAATGCTCCTCAACATCACCCTGAACTCCAACAACGGCAACCCTCATATACCTCTTTCTTGAAGCTGGATCTCAAGATCAGATACATCAAGACCTTTCATCGGCTCCCCAAGACCTTTACTCACCTCTGCCACAATTTCAGGCTTATCATAGTGCTCAACAGCCTCAACTATCGCTCTTGCATACATCTCTGGATTGGATGACTTGAATATTCCTGATCCAACAAACACACCATCAGCACCAAGCTGCATCATGAATGCCGCATCTGCTGGAGTTGCGATACCACCAGCGGCAAAGTTGACCACGGGAAGCCTTCCAAGTTGCTTTATCTCCTTCAGAACCTCAAAAAGCCCATCAATTATGGTGTTTAAAGTGTATTCCTCATAAACAATCTCATCACCGCTGAAATCGGATTTGAGCTCAAACTCCTCATTTATTCCTGACGGCAGCCTGAGGTAGGCTTTGCTGTAGGTTTCAGCAAGTCTGAATAGAGAGTCCCCATCCATTTTTTCAACCAGAGAGATTGCGTGGTTTATTATTCTCATGTGCTTCACAGCTTCAACAACATTGCCTGTTCCAGCCTCCCCCTTTGTTCTTATCATCGCTGCCCCTTCCCATATCCTTCTTGCAGCCTCTCCAAGACTTCTCGCTCCGCAAACAAACGGGACGGTGAACTTGTTCTTGTCAATGTGATAGAACGGATCTGCTGGTGTTAATACCTCACTCTCATCTATCATGTCAACTCCAATTGCCTCAAGAGCTCTCGCCTCTCCGTAATGTCCTATTCTCACCTTGGCCATCACGGGAATTGTCACGGCATCCATTATCTCCTGAATTTTCTTTGGATCAGCCATCCTCGCAACTCCACCGCTTGCCCTTATGTCAGCCGGGACTTTATGCAGAGCCATAACTGCTACAGCTCCAGCCTCCTCAGCAACCGCTGCCTGCTCAGCTGTTGTGACATCCATGATAACCCCGCCTTTCTGCATCTTTGCAAAACCTCTCTTGACGAGCTCTGTCCCGAATCTGAGTTTCTCGATATCCATATCCATCACCTGTTCATAGCCAGTAAATGCGAAGTGTTTTTTTATCTTACGCATAGGCTTCACGTGGGTGTGAAGGAGGCAAAGAAAAATTTTGTCGAAAGGAGGGAAAAACTAATCGACGATACCTTTTCACCGCTCGCTGAAGAGGTAAGAAAGATAAAGGAGAATTCGATTGACAGGATTGAGGAGCTGATTGAGGCTGCTGAGAGAAATTTCGAGAGAAGTGGAATTGAGTTTTATTTTACCAGAAGCTCGAAGGAAGCAATTGAGGTTGCTCTGGAATTCTTTGATGGAGCCAAAACTGTGGTTAAGTCGAAGTCACTTGTTGCACATGAGATAGGTCTTGTTGAGGAGCTTGAAAAACATGGGATTGAAATTTTCGAGACGGATCTCGGAGATCTGATTGTCAGCATGCTGGATGAAAAGGCGAGGCACTTCACAATGCCGGCCATCCACATCTCTGCTGAAAGAGTGTTCAGGCTGTTTGATGTAAAGGATGAGAACGGTCTGAAACAGAGGGTGAAGGAGATCATCAGGGAGAGAATTTTTGCCGCAGATGGGGGGATTACTGGAGCAAATGCAGTATCTGCAGATGGATGTGCAATTATAATCGAGAATGAGGGCAATGTAAGGCTTGTAAGCTCAATTCCTGAAAGACATCTCATTGTCACGGGAGCTGAAAAGGTTGTTGAGACTTTCAGTGATGCCATTAAGGTTGCCGAGCTAACATGGAGAAGCGCCGGATACAGCATGCCATCCTACCTGAATGTGATTGGCGGGCTGAGCAAAAGCGGAGACGTTGAAAAAAGAATCATAACCGGGCTTCACGGGCCTGAAAAAGCTGGAATTGTAGTGGTGGACAATGGTAGAACTGAAGCCTCAAAAACAGGTCTGAAAGAAGCCCTTTACTGTCTCAGATGCGGTGCATGCCTTTTCTCGTGTCCAGCATACATTGCACTTGATGCGGAGTGGGGCAGTGTTTATCCGGGTGGAATCGGGCAGGTATGGAATTACATTGCCAAGCATGAGACAAATCCATTCTACTGCCTCAACTGTGGAGTCTGTGAAGAGGTATGTCCACTAAGCATAAACACTCCGGAGATGATACGGGAGCTCAAAGAGACAACACTGAGAAAAATCCAGAAATTTTAATTAACCTTCACGGTAAATTTCGAGAGGTGGATTGAATGAAGCTCGGTTTTGTTGGTGCGGGAAGAGTGGGAGCGACATCAGCGTTCACATGCCTCCTCAACATGGATGTTGATGAGGTGGCATTGGTTGACATAGCTGAAGATCTTGCAGTTGGAGAGGCAATGGATCTGACACATGCATGTGCGGGACTAAATAAATATCCGAAGATTGTCGGTGGGAGCGATTATTCACTGCTGAATGGGAGCGATGTCATTGTTGTGACGGCAGGTCTTGCCAGAAAGCCGGGCATGACAAGGCTTGACCTCGCAACGAAGAATGCAGGAATAATCAGGGATATAGCGAGAAAAATAATGGAGCACAGCCCTGAGAGCAAGATACTCGTTGTCACAAACCCGATGGACATCATGACATACATCATGTGGAGGGAAACAGGAAAGCCGAGAAATGAGGTATTTGGCATGGGAAACATGCTTGACTCATCGAGGTTGAAGGCCACACTTTATGCTCAGGGAGCGAGGAACATAAGGAAGGCCTGGATAATCGGGGAGCATGGTGACAGCATGTTCATTCTGTGGAGTCAGGCAGACTTTGATGGGGATGTTGATAGGGGCAAAACCCTTGAGGAGGTCAGATTTGTTGCCGCAGAGGTGATAAAGAGGAAAGGTGCAACAATTTTTGGTCCGGCTGTTGCCATCTACAGAATGGTCAATGCTGTCATCAAAGACACGAAAGAGGAGATTCCTACAAGCGTGGTTCTGCAGGGAGAGTATGGCATAGAGGATGTTGCGGTTGGAGTGCCAGCAATCATTGGTAAGGATGGGATTGAGAGAGTGATTGAGTACGAGCTGAGCCATGATGAGGCTGAATCGCTGAGAAAATCTGCAAGCATTCTGAAGGAGAGGTTCAGGGAACTCAATCTTTAGCTTTTTTTTATCGAAATCTAAATATTCAGCCTGCCATTCATTGGCTGAAGTGCCGGGGTTGCAGAGAGGCACTGCGGTGGACTCGAGATCCACTGCCCGCAAGGGCACCTGGGTTCAAGTCCCAGCCCCGGCGTCTTTTCTTAATTGTTTTCTCAAGATTGATGATCTACCGTTCGTCAAGCTGTCTGCTCAAACCCAGTTTGAATGAAAACCTTTAAATAATCCAAAGCTTCATGATGCAGTGAATGGTACACAGCTTGACACACTGGTGGCGCTTTGGATTTTTTGGTTTCTGGTATAGCTTTGGCTATTGATGCTGGAGGTGTTCTTGGTGGTGTTGTGTTCGAGGTCTCTGGTGGCACTATGTATAAAATCTTTAAATAAAAGAGGTGAATAAAATTGTTGGGGAAGCAGAGGAGACTCAGGAGAATAATGAAAAATGGAAAAGCTCTGATAGTCCCGATGGATCATGGTATCACAAAACCGGTTGCTGGCATAGAGGATATTGACAGAGTCATAGAGATGCTCGATGGAGTTGCTGACGCCTTTATATTGCACAAGGGGATGGTAATGCATTCTGATCTTGTTGGGGACATGGAGTCAGCCCTCATCATTCACCTTTCCGCATCAACAAATTTAAGCCCTGACCCGCTTGCAAAGAAGGTGATCACATCTGTGGAAAAGGCAATACAGCTTGGTGCTGATGGGGTTAGCGTTCACATAAATGTTGGCAGCAGTACTGAGGGCGAGCAGATAAGGGAGGCATCAATTGTTGCAGAAAGATGCATTGATTACGGCATACCTTTGCTTGTGATGAGCTATCCGAGGGGAAGTGGCATAAATGAGTACGGTCTCGAGGAGGTGAAGCTTGCAGTCAGGACTGCAAATGAAATAGGCGCTGACATTGTGAAAACAAATTACACCGGAAGTGTTGAAACATTCAGAGAAGTGGTTGAATTCTCAAAGGCTCCTGTTCTCATTGCTGGTGGTGGGAAGAGGAGCGATGCGGAGATAATAGACATGGTTGAGGAGGCAATGATTGCTGGGGCAAGTGGAGTTGCTATGGGAAGAAATGTTTTTCAGGCTGAAGACCCAAGAGAGTTCGCATTGAGGGTGAGCAGAATCGTTCACGGTGTTGTTTATGAAAGAACTGTGGTTAATAGATGATGGCAGAATATGGGATGCTGTAAAGGAGAACATCATAAATGCGATAGAGCTTGGCTTTACAGGGGTGGCTGTCAGGGGGGAGTTTGTTGATAGGGCAAAAAAGCTCGGCAACATAGAGGTTGAAGTGGCAGAAATCACCAAGATAAAGTCTGCTGAGGATCAGGAGAGAGTTGCTGAGATGTCAAAAAGTGGTGAAAGGATATTTCTCGACTTTGAGGACTGGAAGGTAATCCCACTTGAGAACATAATTGCCATGAAAGGAGATGGAAAAATAATCGCCATCGTGAGAGATGCTGATGAAGCTGAGACAGTCCTCACAACTCTTGAGGCTGGAGCAGATGGGATTGCCATTTTTCCAATGGAAAGGGAGGAGATGATGGAGTTTTCAGGAGTCATTGAGGGCAGGAAAAATGTTGAGCTTTTAGCAGCCAAAATTGTTGAGATCAGGAAGCTTGGTATGGGTGATAGGGTGTGCATTGACACAATAACGCTGATGGAAGTTGGAGAGGGTATGCTTGTTGGAAATAAGGCTGAGTTCATGTTCCTGATAGGGAGTGAGAGTGAAGAGAGCGAGTATGTTTCATCAAGACCATTCAGGGTTAACGCTGGAAGTGTGAATGCCTACATTAAAGCTGGGGGCAGGACAAAATATCTCTCCGAGCTAAAGTCAGGGGAGGAGGTCGAGATTGTCAGATTTGATGGCAGAACACGGAAAAGCTTTGTTGGAAGAGTGAAGATCGAGAAAAGACCTATGGTTCTGATAAGGGCGAGAGCAGATGGACAGGAAGGAACCGTCATTCTTCAGAATGCAGAAACAATAAAGCTTGTAAATCCAGCTGGCAGGCATGTGAGTGTTTCTGAGCTTAAAAAGGGAGATGAAGTTCTGGTGTATATCGGCGAGAGGGCAAGGCATTTTGGAATTGCTGTGGAGGAGAGCATAATTGAAGGGTAGCTTTGTTGCATCAGTAAGAAGTTTTGCTGAGGCATCTCAGGCCGTAAGAATTGCAGACATAATCGAGTTCAGGCTTGACCTATTTTCCAGCCTCCCAGACTACAGCAGAATCAGGACAGAAAAGCCATCCATAGTGACCATTAGAAGGAAAGAAGACGGAGGTAGATTTGAGGGAGATGAAGAGGAAAGACTGGAACTTCTGTTAAAGTATTCGAGGCATTCTGATTTTGTTGATATCGAGACTGATATCGATGATGATACTCTTCTTAAATTTGAGAAAGTCAAGATTGTAGAATCTTATCACAATTTTTCAGAAACCCCCGACTATGATGTTCTTGTGGATATTGTTGAGGGGAGGAGAGGGGATTACATAAAGATAGCAACAATGGGGAATGGAAGAGAGGATGTTCTGAAAATTGTAAGGCTCCTTCTGGAGTATGAGGGGGTTATAGCATTTTTGATGGGGAAAAAATTTTCGTACACGAGGATACTCTCCTTCATACTCGGCTCTCCTTTCATATACTGCACGGTCTCAACCCCTGTCGCTCCAGGGCAGTATGATGTGTACACCGCGAGAAAAATACTGAAGGCAATGGGTGTGATATGAGAATTCTGATCTACGGAATGGGAGGGATGGGCAGGATTTTCAGGGAGTTCTTTGATACGAGAGGTCATTATGTTCGCGGATATGATCTGAGAAAGGAGATGAGTGAAATTGAGGAAGAGGAGATTCAGGATTTTGATGTCATCTTTCTCTGCGTTCCCATGGAGAGCATAGAAAATGCCCTTGATAGAATAGCGAGACTGAACAGGCAGGCTTTGATTGTTGACATTTCAACGATAAAATCCACCTCAGTACCTCACCTTGAGAAATACGGTTTTGATTATCTCAGCATCCATCCAATGTTCGGGCCGGGGAGCGAGATAGGGCTTTCAAACATAATCGTGGTGTCTCAATCTGAAAGAGAGGAAGCAGAGAGAATTCTTGATGAACTCAGAAAGGCTGGAGCAATTCTGTCTTACCTGCCTTATGAAGAACATGACAGAAGAATGGCA
>JALUWC010000126.1 GCA_027019885.1 Geoglobus sp. | reverse complement strand
TCTCGCAGGTCTTCTTGCCATAGTGTTGAGGGGTAGGGTAGAGTATTTAAGTTTTAACCTGAATGTCCTGAAGAGATGGACTCGAGAGACTCTTTTGAAATGTTAATGAGATCATCTGGAGTTAGAACCTGAGCAAATTTCGGTGATCTGCTCATCGAATCCTCTGATGGCACGACGATAATCTTCCTGCATTTGAATTTGGATAATCTATCCTCAATTTTTCTCAACTCATTTCCAGAGATGTGCTCTCTCCACTTGACTTCTCCAGCAATTTCGACTTTTTTTAAATATGCCAGAACAATGTCAATCTCAAAATCCGGCATCTCAATTTTGACAGGTCTGAGACCGAAGATCTCTGAGAGGAGTGACTCAACAAACCACTCTACATGCCTTGGAACAAGTGCATTCACAACCTTTCTTATGAATTCCACAGGCGTTTCCAGCTCGGTGTACGAGTATTTGGCTTCGAGGTAGAAGTGCAGGTCGAGCAACGGGGAACTGTGGGTATAAACAAATTTCTTTCTTCTCTTACCATGCACGAGTCTCTTATCGAGGATCCCCATGTTCACGAGAGTCGTGAGGTACTTCTGCAGAACTCCCGGATTGTCTTTGGAAATCAGCCCTCTCGAGTGCAGCAGGGAAGAGAGCTCTGTGCTCGTGTGCTTTCCGTCCGATATCCCCCTGAGTATCGCCTCGTAAATCTCGCTCATAGTTCTCTCTTCCTCGCTGAAGGTCTCACCCACAAGCTCTCCGACCATTGCGCCAGCAGAGTGCATGTACGTGGCCAGAAACTCTCTGATCGGTGGTTTAAATGGCTGAATCAGGAGGGGCTCTCTGAGATAAACCGCAGACTCGACCAGCTCTTTACCTCTAAGCTCCCTCGACATCTCAACAAGAATTTCCCGCTCATCAATCAGACCCACCTTTACAGGAGCAACGACACCGAGGAGAGGACTCTTTCTGTTAAGCAGCCTTTTTGCAAGCCAGAGGGTAGATGTCAAAAGTAAAACACGTCCCTTGCCAGCATGTGAGTGCAGAACATCTAAAAAACTCTCTGGAAGTCTGTGAAATTCATCTATCACAGTACACCCATCTCCAAGAATCCTCGGAAAGAGTTTTACGAATTCTGAATGGGTGAAGTGCTCTCCACTGACCCTATCAAAAACCGTGCCGTCTCTGTTCACGAAAAAGTAATCGTCATACTCGAGAAAGTGTTCAACCAAAAATGTTTTTCCGGTCTTTCGCCTGCCGTACAGCATCACCCAGCTTCCAGAGTTTCTGACTTTTCCAAGTTCTATTCTTCTTGGAATTATTCTCACAAGAATAATTCTAAACAGAATATATTGATAAAGTTTTCGATGGAATTCACACACCCTTCACGGCAACCGCAGAAACCATCATCGGAAATCTTTTCCTTATCTCAACCCTTTCAGCGCTTTCAAGATGGATAAAAAGAGATTTAAACTCTTCAAACCTCAGTCCGTGCCCCACAAACTCCTCTTTTCTCGCATCCAGAATGTAAAGAACTCCTCCCGGCTTCACCATCCTCCACAGGTTTTTCAGACCTTTTTCGGGATTGCTCCAGTGGTGCAGAGAGAAGGTGGAGTAGACCACATCGAATTCCCCGAAGTAATCGTTCTCCACATCTCCAACTCTGAAATCAACGCTAACCCCCTCCCTTATCGCCCTTTCCTTTGCAATCTCCACCATATCTGCGGAGAGGTCGAAAGCCGTGACCTCAGCATCAAGCTCCCTCGCAACCCTGACTGCGAGAATTCCGGGGCCGCATCCTGCTTCCAGATATTTTCCTCTAACACCAAACCTCCTCAGATCTCTGATCGCGTGCCAGTACAGAAGCGAAGAAAGCCTGCCCACAGCCTTATCGTACCTCTTCGCCCCTTCCCCCTCGAATTCCTCGAATTTTTCGAGAATGCCCATTGAAAAAAGAAATTTGTGTGAGAATAAATCACTTTTGAAGTCTCGAAACTCTTTTATAACTCCTCAAACCAAGTGGGAAATGTGGGAAAATGCCTGTGGCAAAAATTGACGAAAAGGGCAGAATCCTGCTGCCCAAGGAAATAAGAGACAGGATGAACATAAAGCCGGGAGAGGAGTTTTTGGTGGCAGATGTGGATGAGAATGCAGTTATACTCAAGAGGATTGACGTTAGAAAGATGCTCGAAGATCTTATTGAGAAAGCGAAATCAATTGATCCGGAAAAGCTGGAAAGAGAAATAGAGGAGGAAGGGAACAGAATTGCGAGAAGAAAACACAAAATTTCTGATTGATACCAACGTTTTCATAGCTGCAGTTAAAAAAGGATGGACGAAAACTACAGAATTGGTTCTGCATCTTCTCTTGAACCTGGAATTCGTTCTGATGGCAAATGACGTTTTGCTCGCAGAGTATGAAAAATATGCCAAGGCGTTTTATGCTGAGAATTTTCTTGAGTTTATGGAACTCAGAGTTATTATCGCAAATCCTCCGGATGAGGAGATCAAAGTGTGCATGCAGTATTTTCCAGAAAACGAGGTTGGTGATGCAGTTCATGCTGCCACATGCCTTAAAACTAATGCGATTCTTATCACAAATGACAAACACTTTGATCCGATCAAGAAGGCGGGTTTGATAGAGGTGTAGAATGTTTCAGAGGCTATCACCGCCATCCCAAGAGATAAGACTCCCTGAATCTCTCTATCTCAGCATTTGCCATTTCTGCAATTTTCGTTGTTACTAAGTACATCAATCCATCCGAACTCATCCCTTCAAGAACCTTGTTAATTTCGGAATGATAATGTTCCAGAATGTCCATGATGTAGTTTTTGGCATTTTCAGGATGGTTCATAGCGATGATGACTACTGGTGTCAGTGTTTCGTTTTTTAAATCATGCTCCAGATCATTCCAGTCTTTGACAATAAGATTTACAGCCCTGAAAATTCTTGCAAGATCAATAATTCTTCCATCAATCTTCCCGTAAAGGACAAGCATTGGAATCTCAAAGAAAATATCAACATCATATGCTCTGTAATTGTAACATGAAATTGCATGCTGGATTAATTCATCCGTTTTTTCTGCATTCTGCATTTTTTTCGAATAATGCATTTCCGATACAGCAACACATAGTATCTTGGAGAAATATTCTGAGTAAAGTTTCATAATAGATGTTGTCAAGAATAATCCTAAAAAACAAGGAAATACCTCACACTACCACCAATTTATCGGTTAACTGAATAATAAAAGCTAAAAAAGTATATTCTTGAAAATAAAAAGAAAGTGGG
>JALUWC010000125.1 GCA_027019885.1 Geoglobus sp. | reverse complement strand
GCATACGAAAGAGCCCTGCAGTACGCAAGGGAGAGAAAATCCTTTGGAAAGCCTTTGATCGAGCATCAGGCCATTGCTTTCAAGCTTGCTGATATGTACAGGGATATAGAGGCGGCAAAGTTACTTGTTTTCAAGGCGGCATGGCTTGTTGATAATGGCAAGGCTGACCCGGCTTTGAGCTCTGCTGCAAAACTGTTTGCGACTGAGACAGCTATCAAGGTAACTTATGAGGCTGTTCAGATCTTTGGAGGGTATGGATTCAGCAGGGAGTATGATGTTGAACGCTATTACAGGGATGCGAGGGTTGGGACAATATACGAGGGGACGAGTGAGGCTCAGAAAATTGTTATATCACGCAGAATAGCGGGAAAAATTAGGGTTTGAGGTGAAAGAATGAAGGTTGAGGATGTTAAGACTGTTGGTGTTCTTGGAGCAGGCACAATGGGGGCTGGAATAGCCCAGGTCTGTGCGATGGCAGGTTTTGAGGTTGTGCTCAGAGACATAGAGAACAGATTCCTTGAAAGAGGTTTGAGCAACATCAGAAAGAGCCTTGAGAAATTCTCAGCTAAGGGAAAGCTTGACGAGAGTGTTGAGGCAGTTATGGAAAGAATAAAGCCCACCACAAACCTTGAGGATCTTGCAGATATTGATGTGGTGATTGAGGCGATTGTGGAAAATATGGATGCAAAGAAGGAGACATTCAGGCAGCTCAATGAGATTGTAAGGAGGAAAGATGCCATATTCGCCTCAAACACCTCAACGCTCAGCATCACTGACATGGCATCTGTTACAGGGAAACCTGAGAACTTTGTTGGCATTCACTTCATGAATCCCGTGCCTTTGATGAAGGGTGTTGAGATAGTCAGGGGATTGCTGACGAGCGATGAGACCCTTGAGTTTGCAGCTGAGTTCACAAAGAAGCTCGGGAAAGAGCCTGTAGCTTGCAGAGACTCTCCTGGATTTATTTCAAACAGAATCCTGATGCCCTGGATAAACGAGGGTATCTGGGTGCTCTACGAGGGTGTGGCCACGAAGGAAGAAATAGATAGGGGAATGAGGCTCTTCACAAACGTTCCGATGGGTCCGTTAGAGCTCGCTGACCTTATTGGTTTGGATATTTGCCTGGCGGCTATCGAAACATTGCATAAAGAGCTCGGTGACAAATACAGACCATGCCCCCTGCTCAAGCAGATGGTTCAGGCCGGGCTGCTCGGAAGGAAAACGGGCAGAGGGTTCTACGACTACATGAAAAAATAACAATCTCTTTCAATTATTTTTCAGAGTTATTTGTTAAACTCTGAAAGGAGTTTTCCACCAACACCCACATTATCTGGCTCATTTTCTTTAATCAAAACAACAAAAGCTTCCCTTCCAATACCTGTAATTCTCGATGCTATTTCGGTAAATTCCCTCACAAGTTCACCTTTCTGCTCTCCGCTCAATCCGGGGCCTTCAAAAATTATCACTGGCATGATTTTAAGTCAGTGTTAGCCTATATAACCTTTTACAACATAAGATGAGAACCGTCACAGCTTTTAGCCTTAAAGGGTATTCCTTCCCTGCAGAAAGCGTAGCTCATTCCAAGCTCCTCGCACTTCTCAGCAACTCTCTGTAAAATTTTTTCCCTCACCTCTCTTTTCAGGTACCAGCTGTTTCCAGTTTTTTCTCCTTCTCTGAAATAAACTTCTCTCAGTTTCTCTTTAAGTTCAGGAAATGCATTGATCATTCTTCTGTATGAATCACTCCTGAGCTTCAGAGTGGAAGAGACGACGTGATCCACAAAACTGGCTTTTTCAAGCAAATCCTCAATTTCATGCTCGTTGATATAGGGCATCACCGGATCAAACCTGAGTATTGCAGGAATTCCTCTTTTTTTCACAACTCTCAGGGCATTCAGTCTTTCAGATGGGTCAGGTGCATGTGGTTCGATAACTGAAGCCAATTCGCTGCTGAGGGTGGTTATTGTAACTGAAACCGCTGACTTCATTTTTTCAAGAATGTCGACATCTCTGACCACAATATCGCTCTTCGTCACAACGAGAAGTCTCAGCTTTCTTTCAGAAATCATTTCAATGGCCCTTCTTGTCAGCTCAAGCTCTCTTTCAACAGGGGGGTATGGATCACTGCTGTTGGACATTGAAATCAGAGCGTTCTCTGGTAGGTTTCTCAAATCCCTTTCAAGTCTTGTCAGAAGCATTTTTTTCTGCCTGAGTCTGTAAAAGTTGGGAATGTATGTGGAGTAGCAGTAGAGACAGTGATGGGCACACCCAGTATACGGGTTGAAGGAGTATTTTTGAGGGCACGTGCACATCTTGGACTTCCAAGGGTCGAAGGGCGTGATCAGCTTCATGGCACCATTCCATAGAGCTTTCGATTAACCCACGGAATCAGAGCCATTATAACAGCAATCTCAGTCAGATCTCTCCTGACAACCCGCTTTCCTGTCAAAAAACCTATTGCACCATATTTTGCTCCAAGTGATTCTATCCCGGTAAGCCATTCCATGATCTCTCCAACCTCCCTGCCATCCAGAACCTGCTGAACGACCTCTGGAGGGTATTCAAAACCCGGGCCAAATCCGATGGTGAAACGCTTGCCGTCATAAATGCAGGCAACCTGAAAGTCAATATAACCCGTTATTGTAAAAGGAAATTCAAACAGCCCAGCCTCAACTCCTACAGAAAAGTCAAAGTCTTCAGAGTATGCGTTCTTTGCCCGATTTATCGCGCCAAAAATTGTTTCGCTGTTTACAGGCTGTGGATTCACATCAGAAGAGACTTCTTTTGACGA
This sequence comes from Geoglobus sp., assembly GCA_027019885.1. Lineage (GTDB taxonomy): Archaea > Halobacteriota > Archaeoglobi > Archaeoglobales > Archaeoglobaceae > Geoglobus. The sequence goes on along the minus strand of JALUWC010000125.1, from coordinate 521 downwards.
TAAAACGACATTAGAAAAGAATTTCTCAAATCCTCTCTTAACACCTTCAATCTTTGCTGGATTCTTCGAACCAACAACCACCTTCATTCAATCCTGTTCGATGTAAAAGATTAAAATAATCTTCTGCCCCATCAGAATTGCTCCTCTTGACCGTATTAAATCAGATTATCCCCAGTGTTCGATTTGTTTTTGCCATACTCTCCCATTTATCCGCAAGCTCGAACATCGCCCTAATCGCATCGACATTCTCTGGCACAACTATTGCTTCCTGGTGGATCGCTTGGGTGATATAAAGCTCTCCATCGTGAAAGTTGATGCTCTCTCTCCACACAGCATTCTCAAACAAGTCATACCTGAGCCTGTACTCCCTTGCAAATTCTATTATCTTGGCTGTTGAGGTGAACCCATTCTCCTTCGAGAAAAGCATTATTCTTGGCTCTTCTTCAAACCTCGCGATAACGTCTACCGGATTTGCCTCCCCGTTTACCTCAACGGCAATGCTGTGCAGATGCATTAACGTT
>JALUWC010000124.1 GCA_027019885.1 Geoglobus sp. | reverse complement strand
TTCGTTCCAGGCTAAATTCCCTAGTGTAAAGTGGATCGAAAACCCGGTTAACGCTGGCTTTGGCGCTGCAAATGACCTTGGTGTTTTGAACACTCAGGCATCCCGGTTGATTTTCTTAAATCCGGATACCAAGTTACCGAAGGGATCTCTGCGGCAGTGGATTAATGCATTTACACAACTGCCACAACCGGCAATTGCTGCTTGTCCGCAGGTTGATCTGAATGGCCAGGCTTGCAAAGTGTATGACTTGTTCCCAGGACCCTTTGATGCGCTGGGGTTTGTGCGTTCATTACGCCGGAAAAAGTTGATGAAAAAACTGGCATCAGGTCCTCGCCCAGTAGATTGGATAACTGGAGCGGCAGTGCTAATTGATCGCACTACTCTGGATCAGCTTGGTGGCTGGGGAAATATTTATTGGATGTACTCGGAAGATGTAGACCTTTGTAAGCGCGCTCAGGAACAAGATATTGGAGTGTATATAACCGACACTCTGCCGATCATTCATGTTCATGGCGGCTCCACACGGAGTACTTACCGTATCACCGCGATTACCAAAAGCGAGGTGGTGCGCTCTAAGCACATTTATGCCGAGCGTTGGTTTCTGGGGCTGCCACGCCTGATCTGCCATTTTCTATTGGCAGTTAGAGCCTTACTTAAGGCAACACTTGGTAGCATGCTTGATTTGCTATTTCTGCACCAGTTGAGAAGCCTGCAGTCGCAGCCGCATCTTTTACTGGAACTGCTTGGTATGTATTCCAAGCGTATAGTGTATGGCAGTTGGCGCTCACCAAGGTCTGTAAACAACCCCTAAGACCTCCAGGAGGCAGGCAGCTTATTATGTTCATGACTCAAGCTCTTAGCTGATGGTTAATTCTTGCTGAGTAGAGGACTTTCACCGCCAATCTTCTGCCGATTTGCTCGGCGCTCAACCCCTTGACTTATTCAAAACCATTTGTGAAGATCAGATCATCAACTGTGGTTGCCCTTGCCACAACCACATACATACCAGAGCTTGTGCTGCCATTCATACCCAGTGATACCTGATCTCCAGCATTAAAACTACGACTGAAAACACTATAGGTTTCAGGTTCGCTGTTAATTACATCGCTGCTGTTATCTGCCCAATCAGATAACCATTCTGGTTTATTGGCAATATCATCGCGGTGCAGAATAAATACTTCGGCATCTTGTGCCAGGGTAAAAGTCACTAAATTTCCACCGACAAAGGATTTGGAATCATTGGCAGTAGAAATCCATTCCTGACCTATAAGATTCGCTGGTATTTGAGTAAAACTATAAGCTCTATCTCCGTACATGGTATCAGCGGTTTGCAGATTAGCCTGGATTGACCAATCAGTACCATTGTTTTCATCATAAACAAGAGCATTGGTAATGATTGTACCAGAACCCAAGGATACGGCGTTGCCATTGTTAATGCTGACAGTTACTGAATCACTGCTGCTACCTGTGTTTCCGGTGCAGGAAAGTATGAAATTTGTGGTGGTGGTAATTGGGTTACTGGTTTCACTGCCTGAAACTGCGCGTGTACCACTCCAGCCACCAGAGGCCTCGCAGCTGTTGGTATTACTGCTATCCCAGTTGAGTATCACCGTTTCTCCACTATTGACCTGAGTGCTACTGACCATTAAATCCACCGAGGTTATATTGTTTTGTTCTAAAAATACTCGCAGAAGCACATCGTATTCATTCATCCAGGGCGATGTAATGGTATCTCCAGCGAGGACTACTTGAGTGTCGCTTAGCTCACCTGTAGATGGAGAAAACCATTGGGCTGTATAGTCGCTACCTGTGGGAATATTCAAATCAATGGTTGCACCAGTACCCAAGCCACCCCAAAAATATGCTACATACTCTTCATCGCCTTGTGCTCGCATTTTGAAAGAGCTTGAAGAAGTTCCCAGCACAGCCGTCGCGGTGGGGATTAAATCAGGCAAATCATTATTTAATATTGATAGAGCTGTGGCTAATCTGCCATGATCTTCCATGATATTAAGGATGTTTAAATCTAACAAAAACTCGTCCATTGTTTCAAAGCTCTCTGCATCGCTATCAAAAGGCCAGGTGCATTCGGAGGAACCTGATCCACCTTCAATAAACCCTTTCCAAATGACTCTTCGGTAATGCACCCTGTTAACAGGATTTTTACAGGCAGAGGCTGTCCACAAAACATCTGTTGCGCCATTTATACTGTCCAATTCGGTATGTATAATCGGCTGAGTCTCATCAAGAGCAATCGTTTGACCTTGATGAAAACCACCAATCTCGATATCAGTGCTTTGATAGATATTTTCAGACAAAGTCATGGGTAAGTCATAGGGATCATATTGCCTTAGCCAGGGAATATAAAAGTTATTGGCCAGGTTGGCGAAACTACTACCACTGTTTACCCCCCATTCCATTTTGTTGCCCAGTTCCCAAAAAACATTATAGTAGCCTGCATACCGTGCAGTTATGTATCTTATGTACCACTGTTTTTCCGCCATTAAGTTGTTGTTCCACGGATCAAGAATTTGATTACTTGAGTTGGTTTCTGTTGAAAAAGGGTTTGTTAAATTACGCGACCATGTATTAAAAATACCAAGAAAAGTATAGATACCACGGCTTGCCGCTTCTTCTACTGCAAAATCTATTCTTTTAGCCCACCCAAGGTCATAGCTTTCTCTATCATTGTTCACCAACCTGTCTAAAGAAGAAATATAAGAACCATTGTGATTGGTTTGTTGATACCTATCCATGTACAAAACCCAGTCATTATCTGACATATAAAATTCTGGCGATGCGTTTTCTTCCACTCTAAGGCTTCTTGTGGTGACCCAATTAGCTCCTCGATATAAGAATCCCCCGCCATCGTCTGTTTGCAAGAACCGCCCATTCGCTTTTACATGCCCACGAATCAGATTGTTGTTCTGTGCGATAACATTGAAGGTACCTGTGCCTGTTGCTCCGCTAAACTCCCATGAATAATCCCATTGACCAATTTCATCTGGCATAAATCTGGCTTTCCAGATATTCCCATTTGCAGTTCCTGATTCGTCGCCGTAATAGAAACCATCAACCAAAAATGTTTTGGCACCTTTACTAAAAGTCACTTGAGGGAATTCAGAAAATTTGTTACCGGTTATGTCTGGACGATCAAAGCTTAAAGTGAAGGTGTCGTAGAGCTTGACCTGGTTTGTAGTTGCAGCAAGTCGAATGGCAAAGACAGAACCTTCGACATCAGAAGCAACCAGGGCTATACCCAATTCCGGCACATATTGAAATTTTGAATATGGGCCGTTACGAGGAGTATCTGGAGTG
>JALUWC010000123.1 GCA_027019885.1 Geoglobus sp. | reverse complement strand
CCCATGGACAGAGTCCCCTTCTGAGTTCAATTACCGCACTTCCCCGCCGGATTATTTCCCCCCACCTTCCCGGAGCTTCAAATTTTAGTAAGGAAATGCCTCCTAAAGTTACCGTTACGGAAACAATTAATAACGGGTCTGTAAAGCAGAGAGGGGTGGAAGCTTGGACGTAGCAAAGCGGGTTGCCAGGAATGCAGTTTACAGGACTGGAGCGCTGATTGTTGGTAATGCTTCAGGCTTGTTATTAGCCGTTATTCTTGCCCGTCTCCTGAAACCTGAACACTTTGGGGTATACAGCTTAACGCTTTCCATTGTCATGCTCGCTTCAGCTCTGGCCAATCTGGGTATAGATGGGGCGGTCATAAGATACGTAGCTTACCATGCTGGAAGACAGGACCTGAAGAAGCTGAGGGGAAATTTTAGATATTTCCTTAAAATTAAAGTGATTCTTGCAGCGACTATTTCTGGACTGATGATTTTACTGTCAGAACCTATTGCAGGCCTTTTTCAAAATCAGAGCTTGGCTATACCCCTAATGCTTTCTGGATTTATCGTAGTATTTGTTTCACTTACAGGAATACTCAATGGATTTTTTGCCGGGATGCAGGAGTTCAAGTTCGTTTTTTTGAAACAAGCAGTATACGAGCTTTCAAGATGGATTTTTATTATCCCTCTCTCATTGCTCTTTCTGTCTGCAGGTGCAGTAGCCGGTATTGCTCTAGCCTACCTGGTTAGTTTTTTACTATTACTCGGTATAATCTTTAAGAATTACAGAAACTACACTTTTGGAGAAAACTCGCCAAGAGATGAAAAGGCTCGGGCATTTGTTGGATTTATGACCATTGCAGGGATCTCGGGGATAATATACGCTTACGTGGACAGTCTTATGATAGGTTATTTCATTGGCACAACAGAGGTTGGATATTACAGAGCTGCATACACCATAGTTTTTGCCATCGTCGGATTTCTTGGGATGGCTGATGTGCTGTTCCCCGTTTTTACACAACTCGGTGGAAATGATCTTTCCAATGCCGTCAATAGGCTGGCAAGATATACCTCGGCAATAGCCTTTCCTGCAGCAGCAGGTCTTACATTCCTCTCTAAAAAAATAATAACAGGAGTATACGGTGTCGAATACATTCCTGGTGCATTACCTCTTGCAATCCTATCGTTCGTTCTCATCCCTGCCTCTTTCAACTACTTACTGACGGTTTTCAACGCTAAGGAGATGCCAGAATATTCAGCTTATCTGATAACAGCCAGCATGCTCCTTAATGTTGTGCTAAACTACATACTGATAAACATCTATGGAATAGGCGGTGCTGCTCTCGCAACATTGATTTCAAGAATTTTCGTTGTTTCTTTTGCAATATTTCTCCTCTACAGAGTGCTGAGGTTAAGAATAAACGTCAAAGTAGTGCTAAAACCTGCTCTTTGCTCAATGATAATGTTAGGAGCTTTATTGGTAATTCCTGAGCCCACATCGCTGATTGCCGGAATTGTAGAAGTTACTTTCGGAGTTATTTTTTATTTCGCATTGCTTTTTGCAGTAAAGGGACTTACTGCTGAGGACATTCGGTACGTAGTCGTTTCATTAGGTCTCAGAAGATGAAAAAGATGAAGGCCTTTTTAAATGTCCCTATCTCCTCTGCCCCCAAATTCCATTAGGTTTCTTTTAACCAATCTAATTTTAAAACTTCAAGCTCCAATGTCTCCTAACAATCTTTTAACTTCCTCTTCCACTCTTCTCTTAGCCTCAAACCCTATCAACCTCTTTGCCTCAACCGTATCAACCTCAAAATTAGGAGTGTGGGTCTCCCTTTTCCGTGGGTTTTCCAGCATAATTATCTCTGTTTCTCCATCAGAATGTTTCTGAACCATTCTGGCGATATCGAGAACGGACAGGCACTCTCCACCACCAATTGTAATAACGCTGAAGCCTTCTGGGAAGTTTTTTATTGCCTTCACATATGCATCAATAACATCCAGCACATGGATAAAGTCTCTTGTCTGAGTGCCGGGCTTGTGAACTGTCAAGGCTTCTCCTTTCTTTGCCCTGTTAACAAAGATATTTATGACAGTGGACTTGCTTATTTTTTTGCCATTTATTTCATACTCCCCGTAAATATTGGATTTCATGAAAACGAGTCCGTTAAACCTGTCTTTTGAGAATGATTCAATTATTCTCTCTCCTACCCACTTGGTAAATCCGTAGACATTCAGGGGATTTCGTGGGTGTGATGATTTGACAGGAAGCTCAACAGGGTCGCCTATGACTGCCATTGACGACGGAAAAATCAGGTCAATTCCGTACTTTCTGCAAACCCATGCTATATTCGACGTACCAATAATATTAACATCGTAGGCCTTATCCGGCATTCTATCACAGTCGGCAACTCCAGAAATAGCTGCAAGGTGGACGATTACATCACAATCTCTGAATATATTCTCCATTTCATATCTATCACGCACATCGGCCCAAGTAATTGCACTCCCTTCGATCTCTCTGATCTGGGAATTGAAAAAGTTATCCACCATCACAACTTCGAATCCGAGTTCCATAAGCCTTTTACACAGTCCCGAGCCTATATATCCACCCGCTCCGGTTACTCCAATTCTCATCATTTTACCTCCTCTGGTTTTTCAGGATTCTAAGAGTTTTCAGGGTTTTTAACCTTTCAGACAGGTCTATTACTCCAGTCTCAAGTTCAAATTTCGGCTCAAATCCCAACTTTTGGATTTTTTGAAAATCAACATTATAGCTGAACTCGGGAACACGATCCTTAACAAACTCGATATTTGCAAGGGGATTGACATTCTTAACTACTATCTCGGCAACATCTTTTATTCTGAAATTCTGTCCTCCAATATTATAAATCTCCCCGCTTTTTCCACGCCGTATCAGAAATAAAAATGCTCCGGCCGCATCTTTAACGTGAATGAATGGTCTCCAGTTTTCTCCCTCCCCAAATACTGTGAGCGGATAGCCAAGCATGGCTCTCAAAACAAAATAATTCACAACGAGGTTAAATCTAACTCCGGGGCTGTAACCGTAATTAGAGGCAAGTCTGAGTATTTTGACATCAAGCCCATATTTCTCGTAATATTCGAGACATGCTTTCTCAGCCTTCAATTTCGACTTTGAGTAAGGATTTAGAGGTTTAACCTGACTGCTTTCATCCAACCCAAAACCAACACCGTAAACATTGCAGGATGAAGCAAATAAAAGCTGAGCGTCCCTCTTTCTGGCCTCTTCAAGCACATTAAGGGTTCCCAAGTAATTGACGGTTTCTACCTCTTCTCTAACATCATCAAGCATACCGGGAG
>JALUWC010000122.1 GCA_027019885.1 Geoglobus sp. | reverse complement strand
CTCGCCTTCAGAGAGGAGAATCCTGTATATCTCAACATCGCTCTCATTTATTCCGTAAAAACACTCAAGAACGTTGTCACAGCTAAGGATTGTGATTGAGTCTTTTATTGTTTTCATCCTCTGCCACCCTCACCTATCACTATAACTCTGTCTGCGTACCTCTCTGCAATCTTCTCAAGCTCTTTCACAAAGCTGAATTCTGGCTTTTCAAGCCCTTTAACTGGCTTATCCCAGTCTTCTCTTGAAAGAAACTGATAGAGAAGTATCTCATCCACCTTTCCAATCCTGTCCATCATTTTCCTGAACCTCACGTCATCTATGTATCCCGGAATCACCCTGAACCAGACTCGTATTTTCTTTCCATTTTCCTTAGCAATTCTGATGCTTTCAAGCAGGCTTTCAGAATATTTCTTGGCCCTCTCTCTGCTCAGACCTGATAGATACGCTACAGAATCTATGTCATCGAAATCCCCCTTTATCTCAAAAACGTAGCGATGGACAAATGGCAGGGATTCATTTATTCTGTGAGAGAGAAAGCCATTTGTTTTCAGGGTGATCTCTACCCCTTTTTTGCTAAGTTCACTGAGTAGCTGTAAAAAATCTCCATGAACTGTTGGTTCAGCACCTCCAATGTAAACAGATTTACAGTTCTCAAGTCTCTTAACCACATCTTCTGGCTTAACATTTTCTGTTTTTTCTTCGAGATGTACACAATACGGACAGCGGAGATTGCAGAGCCCAACTGAGACCCTGCAATCCCCAGTTTTAATGATTTTCATGCCTGTATTTTTTCAAGAGCTTTCTCTATCTCTCTCCTTACAACCGTCTCAGGCATCGCTCCCACAAAACTGTTCACAACCTGGCCTTTGTAGAACATCATGACTGTCGGGATGCTGAATATGCCGTATTTCATTGCCACATTCGGGTTCTCATCTGTGTTGAGCTTTGCGAACTCAACATCTCCAAACTCTTGCTCAAGCTTTTCCAGGATTGGTGTGAGCATTCTGCACGGCATGCACCACTCAGCCCAGAAGTCAACAAGCACAAGCTTCTCCTTGTTTATTTCATCGCCAAAATTGGCTTCGTTCAGTTCCTTCACCCGATCACCTCCTCAGTTATACCTGTACCTTTCAACAACTCTTCTTAGATCGCTCATTCTCGGCACTCCAAGGAGAACCTCTCTGTCGTTTATAATTATTGCGGGAACTCCCGAAATACCGAATCTCATCGCCTCTTCCAACCCTTCATCGGTTGTGACACTTAGCTCAAGGGCAATAACATCTCCATCCTCCTTTGCAAGCTGTTTTACCACTTCTCTTGCCCTCGGGCAGTAAGGGCAGGTAGGAGAGGTCAGCAACTTGATGGTTATCATCTTCTCATCACCTCATCTTATGGTATGTGGCGGAGGTTATATAAAGTTGTTAGCGGTTTTGATAAAATCGTTAAAAACTGATTGATAACCTTATTTTCCAGCACTCTTCAAGATCTTTATTTCTCTGATAAGCCTGTGAAGTTCACCTGTTCGGGCGATTCTGTGAATGAGATATGAGAATGGCAGATTTACTGCAAGGAGAAATGCAGGAATTTCCCAGTAACTGTCTATAGCGAAGAGAAATACTGCATGAGCAAGCAGGATGATGTGTTCGAGAAGTATTGCTCCTGAATACAGAATAACCCTCTTTTTTGGTTCCACTGTCAGATAGTCTCTGAAATTAACCTTGACACCAAACTCAAGGTGGGCGTATCTGTAGAAGCCTTCAGCACCAATTCCAGATGCGATGAAACCGATGCATCTTCCAGCAAGAAATGATGTGTATATGTTTCCAGTTTCAATGATGAGCAGTGCGATGACTTTTGCAATCCCCTCTTTCATTGTAAGAGATATATGAAGGAACAGAATGTTGATGAGCACAAACAGAGTGGAAAACAGAAGAAAACCTGTTCTGAAGCTGATGATCAATCTCTTCTCAAACAGGGTCTCTCTTATCTGACTGAGTGCATCGATCACCTTGGGGTCATCAATCTGGGATCTCTTAACCTCCCAACAGCTTTCCAGAAATACCTTCTCACATCCTCACCGGATTCAAGCTTTTCCTTGATTTTGGCGATCTCATCGAGCATGTCCACAGAATTGAATCTGCTGCATGGAGATAAACCTTTCCAGCCAGCACCAAAAATTTTTAATGAAGGGTGGCTCCATTAATTTCAAGTGCGGTCGTAGTCTAGTGGCAGGACAACGGCCTCCCGAGCCGTTAGCCCGGGTTCAAATCCCGGCGGCCGCATGTTAAATATTTGCAGTTTCCTAAAATCATTTCTCACCAAACCATTCCGAGTGTAGCTCATAACTCTTTCAGCAGGAAGCTTTCTAAGAAAAGCATGATAGGCGTCTCCAGTTCATACAGATCAAGATTCATGTGAGCTCTTTTGTTGTTATATCAACCGAAAAAGCATCTACAGAGTCGAAATGTGGGAGGTTGTGGAATTTTACGAAGAGGGCAAAGATATCGAAATACCAGCGGCATTCTCGTGAGGGTAAAAACTTGGGGTTGATGGATGGAACTGGCTTAAGGAGAAGTCAATACTCCCTACAGATAATCGAATCTAATGACTTCCGTAACCCTTAATGAGAGAACTTTCAGAAAGCTCGAAAAGATGGGCAAAAAGGATGGGCCTATTGAGGGGTAAATTACCTCACACCTCGCTATGTCGAGCACACCATTCATCATCAGAGAAATGGGTGGACACAATTATTACACATATTGCTCTGGCTTCACCATTCCCCTATCTGGAATACCTGAATTCATTGGCTATTTTCAGAATAGTATTGTATTGATAATAAACTGATAGACATTGTTCTATATTCCATTGTAAATCTATATTTCTTTAAAACTTGGCAACATACAGCAGATAGTATATCGCCAACCCCGTTGCGAATGAGAACATCCATGTAATTATTGTCAGCTTTCCAAGTCTGTGATGCCTCTTCTTTTCCTTAAACATCTTTCTACCATTTGTTTTCTCTGTATTTCTGAATCCGTGGTACACCATGTATATCGCCAGCGCCAGAACGACAATCGAGATTATGGAGTGGAAAATCACTGTTGGAAGATAAATGTACATTTTTATCATTTCCGGACCTTTGAACTCGGTTCTCCCTTCAATCAGAGATTTCACCATGTAGCTGACCATAAACGATGAATCCAAAAGCAACGCAGAGACCATTGTTTTGTAGTGGAACGAAATCTGCTTTCTTTTTGCGAAATAAAAACCGGATAAGAACGCAAATGTTACCAAGAATTCGAGAACAAGGCTGATGTCTGAAAAGTTACCTGCTCTTGTACCAAAAAACCCCATGGAACAACAAATGCCCAATAATTTTTAAAACTTTTACTGATCACCTTATCTAATGTGGAAGTTTTTACAGCTCCTGATACTGATATTAGTACTGATATCCCCGGCAAGCGCACTTCCAAAGTATGCGAAGGAAACAGGACAGAAGTGCACAGCATGCCATACAAATCCCGCTACAGGAGAGCTTAATGATGTTGGAAGAGCTTTTCAGCTCACTCACAAATGGCCACCTGGGAATGTGGTTGATGCGAAATACCTCTTTCTTGCTGGTTTTGTACACATTTTTTCAGTGGTTCTGTGGATAGGGGCGATATTCTTTGTGCACCTTGTGCACTCTCCGGATGTTGTTGCGATGGGGGGTGCACCGAGAAAAGAACTCGTTCTTGGGTGGATTGGCATTGCTGGCACTGGCATAAGTGGGGTAATGCTTGCCACTCTCAAGTTCCATAGCTTGAGCAGTATGCTTGAATCAGACACTGGAAAAATCGTTCTCTTCAAGGTGGCCATATACCTCTTCATGGTTTCGACCGCACTGACTCTCACGTTTTACCTGAACAGGAAATTCAGGATGTCAAATGTCCTGCCTCTTGATTCGAATCTCAGTGAGCTTGAGAAAATTGAGAGTCTCGAAAGAAGCAGTAGGGTACTGGTCTCTGTTGGAGGCCTGGTCTTTGATCTGACTGACAGCCCTTTATGGAAAGAAGGAAAGCATGCTGGAAAGCATGAGGCATGGACTGATCTAACCGATGAAATCAAGCAATCACCTCATGGTATTGGTGTTCTAAGAAATTTCAGACCTGTTGGATACACCTCAGAGTTTGGGGAAGTCGTGAGAGGGGTAAGACGAGCAGTGAAGATCTTCAGGTTTTTTGCCTATGCAAATCTGTTTCTTGGCGTAACCGCAATAGCTCTCAGTTCATATATGAGGTGGATGCTGTGAGATCAGACATACTTTTCAGCAATTTCTCCGGCAATCGGAACCTTGAACATCTCTCCCTGATATGCCTTCACCATCAGGATTATCCAGAGCACGAATCCTAAGAGACCGAGAAGCATGAGATTGTCAATCCTAAAAACGGGATGAATATAAACAGCAGTATGAATGCTCTCTGAAGTATAAATAACGCCCCGAATACGATTATTGACTGCATTGCGTGAAATCTGACAAACTTATTTTCTTTTTCGAGAAGGTAAAATGCAATTCCGGTTATGAATCCCAGAAGATAACACAGCACTCCTTCTATGTTTTCTTCCAGTCCTAAGGAAGTTTTTGTCATGGAAAAGTTGAGTTGTGTTAGTTTAAAAACTTTCCTCTGAGCTTTTGAAAAACATTTTTAATTGCATGACAAACTCATCCTCATGATCTCACCTTGGGAAGTGACAGGAGAAGTTGATTACAGCAAGCTGATTCATGATTTTGGAATGGAACCCTTCTCACCAATACTGAATGAGATTGACGAACCTATGCATCTGATGAAGAGAGGTGTGATTTTCGGGCATCGCGACTACTGGAAAATTGTGGATGCGATGAAGAAGAAAGAGAAGTTTGCCGTTATGTCTGGCTTTATGCCATCAGGCTTACCCCATTTTGGTCATAAGATGACGATGGATGAGATTGTGTGGCACAACAGAAAAGGAGGAGTGGCTTTTGTTGGAGTTGCCGACATGGAGGCACATGCTGTCAGAAATCTGAGCTGGAAAGAAACTTACAGGATTGGTATGGAATACGTGAAGGCCATTATAGCCCTTGGGTTGAATGAAAATTCCGTGATCTATTTCCAGAGCGCAAATCAGAATGTGAAGGATCTGGCATTTGAGCTTGGTGAAGAGGTCAACTGGAACGAACTTAAAGCTATTTACGGATTTAATGGTGAGACAACTCTGGCAAAGATGTTTGTTACTGCAGTTCAGGCTGGGGACATTCTCCTTCCTCAGATTGCTTTTTATGGCGGGCCAAAGCCAACAGTTGTGCCAGTTGGGGCAGATCAGGATCCCCACATTAGATTAACAAGAGATCTGGCTGCAAGAGTTTCAGTATATGCATTTGAAAGGATTGAAAAGGGTGTGAGAGTTAGGAGCAGGAAGGGTAAAGATTACCTTGAAAATCTCAAAACCTTGGAGTTTGAGATGAAGTTCTTCGAGGAACATGTGGATGTTTTTGGCGATGCCATGGAAGTCGAGGAAGCGGTAAGGGAAATTGAGATTGAAATAGGGGGGTATGCTTTCATCCCACCATCTTCAACCTACCACAAGTTCATAACCGGATTGCAGGGTGGAAAAATGAGCTCATCAAAGCCTGAAAGCTTCATATCTCTGCTTGACACACCGGATGATGCTGAGAGGAAGATAAGAAACGCTCTGACTGGCGGAAGAGCTACGGCTGAGGAGCAGAGAAGGCTTGGAGGGCAGCCTGAGAAGTGTGTGGTTTTTGAGCTTTACACGATCCACCTTCTGAATGACAGAGAGCTCACAGAAATTGAGATGGAGTGCAGGGAAGGAAAGCTTCTCTGTGGGAGATGCAAAAAATTTGCCATGGAAAAGGTAAGGAAATTTCTAGACGATCTTCATGAGAAAATGGATGAGGCAGATGGTAGACTTGACATGTACAATATAATCTCAAGGTTTGGAAAGTGACAGTATTTTGATTTGCGTTTCTTTCGACTCTCTAAAAATCGAAGAGTACTGAGTTTTATTTTCGCATCAAATTCACTCAGCCTCTTTTTGTTAGATTAAAGAGGGAATATTTTCAAAACTAAAGAAATTTGGGATAATCAAGCTTCCTCATTTACTTTCTCACTTTTCTTCTCTCCACTCTCTCCTTCCCTGGGCTCTTCTGGCTCTGTTTTTTCTCCATTTTCCGGTCTCTCAAATTTCTCGGTAAATACGACCTCCTTCACATCCTCCATGTGCCTGAATATCTGATCCACAACCGTGTACTTTCCGAGCAAAAAGAACTGGTTAATGCTGGCATCTTTTGGCACTTCAACCGTTACCTTCCCTGCCCTTATTTTTGGAGTGAGTTCTCTGCCTGTATATATCAGAAACAGATACTTGATCTTCTCTTTTGGATTCTCAATGAGCTCCTTGATCTCGTAATCAAAAATTATTTTCTTTCCTGCAAGCGGATGGTTGAAATCAACAACTGCTCTTCTGCCTATAACCTTTTCAACAATTCCTGTTTTCTCTCCAACCTTAACTCTCTGTCCCGGCATCGGTTTCTCATTGAATTTTGCTATCGAAATCACCTCTTTGTTATCCTCATCGTACTCTCCAAAGGCTTTTTCGGGCGGAACTTCCACACTTCCCCTGTATCCAACCTCCTTGCCCTCAAGATCCTCATCAAGGCCTTTGAGCACGTGTCCTTCTCCGACCACCACGACTATATCTCCATATCTCGCTCCCTCCTCATACACCCCATGCTCCTTTGCTATGCTCTCATCTGTGGAGTCAATTACAGTTTCATCCTCAAGCTTTGCAGTGTAGCTTATCCTGACAAAATCACCCTTCTTGATCATCATCAACCACCTTGCTTGAGGAGTTTTTCAGGATTTAAAAATGTATGCTTAAAAGCTTTATAATTCACAGCAAAGAAGTGGTATGGAGGTCGAGGTGAAATTCAGGGTCACTGATCTGGAAGAACTTGAAAGGAGAATTTCAGCCCTTGCAGAATTTGTTGTGGAAAAGATCGAGGATGATGTTTACTTCAATCATCCCTGCAGGAATTTTGCAGAAACAGATGAAGCCTTAAGAATCAGAAGGGATTCAGATGGGGTTACACTGACATACAAGGGATCAAAAATCGATCCTGAAACAAAGACAAGGGATGAAGTAAAGCTCAAAATTGACGATTTTGAGAAAATGAAGGAGATTCTGACAAAGCTCGGTTTCAGGGTTTCCGGAAGGGTTGTCAAGAAGAGAAGGATATACAGAGATGATGAGGTTACAATCTGCATTGACTGGCTTGAAGGGCTCGGGAATTTTGTTGAGATTGAAATCGAAAGTGAGGATGTTGAAGGGGCAAAGAAAAAAATATTTGAATACACCGAAATGCTGGGACTTGAAAGGGAAAAGAGCATAAGAAAATCATATCTCGAGATGATACTGGATGTGGCTGATAATAACGGAGAAGGATAACACGGCAAGGAGAATTGCCGGAATTCTGTTTGGGAAGTACAAAGCTGAGAAGGTAGGCGGAATCAATGTTTACTTCTCTTCTGACAGAGAAAAGGCTGTTATTGGGTTGAAGGGTCACATAGTTGAGATAGATTACCCTCCAGAATACAACAACTGGACAAAAATTCCAATTGAGAGCCTTCTGAAGGCTGATCTGGTTAAGAATGTAAAGGAGAAAAAAATTGCTGAGGCAATAAGAAAGCTTGCGAGAGACGCTGAGCTTGTTACAATTGCAACCGATTACGACAGAGAGGGCGAGCTCATTGGATATGAGGCTCTGGAGATCATAAAAAAGGTCAAGCCCGACATCAGGGTTGACAGAGCGAAATATTCTGCAATAACAGCAGATGAAATAAAGAAAGCTTTCAGCAGAAGAGCAGAGCTCAACTACAACCTTGCAAGAGCAGCAGAAACAAGGCAGATTGTCGATCTGATGTGGGGGGCTGTGCTGACAAGATTGATCTCTCTCGCATCAGGAAGAATGGGGAAAAATTTCCTGAGTGTTGGAAGAGTTCAGTCTCCGACTCTCCGATTCATTGTTGACAGAGAAAAGGAAATAAGAGATTTTGTGCCAACCCCATACTGGGAGATATTCGCAGTTTTCAGCAACTCTGAGAAATTCACAGCAAAGCACGAAAAAAGATTTCTGAAGAAGGAAGAGGCTGAGAGAGCATTTGCCAGAATTGGAGAAAATGCTGTTGTTAAAAAATTTACTGAGAAGAATGTGAGGGAAGCGAGACCGATACCGTTCAACACAACAGAGTTTTTGAGAGAGGCAGGAAAGTTCATGTCTCCAGACAGAGCCATGAGCATTGCAGAGAACCTTTACATGGCCGGATTAATCTCGTATCCCAGAACAGACAACACAGTCTATCCCAAATCCATCAGCTTAAAGGCAATAGCTAAGAAATTCCTTGAGAGTGATTTCAAAAGAGAGGCTGAAATAGCTCTTGGTTACATGAAGCCTTCGAGGGGTAAAAAGGAAACAAAGGATCACCCACCCATTCATCCTGTAGGAGTTGCCAAAAAAAGCGAGCTTTCAAAGGATGAGTGGAGGATTTACGAGCTTGTTGTGAGGAGATTTCTTGCCACACTGGCTCCTGAAGCTCTATGGGCTGTTAGAAATGCCGAGATTGATGCCAATGGAGAGATATTCAAGGCAAGTGGGAAAAAGCTCCTGAAAGCCGGATGGAGAGAAATCTATACCTATGTCAGGACAGAGGAGACTCATCTGCCCGTACTGAGGGAAGGCGAGATTCTCAAGATTCTGTCGAAAAAACTGGAAGAGAAGGAAACAAAGCCACCATCACGCTATACAATGAGCTCCATTATAAAGCTCATGGAGAGGTACAATCTCGGAACAAAATCAACCAGACATGAGATTCTGAAAAAGCTCTACACAAGGGGATATGTCAGGGGAAATCCGCTGAAGCCAACAGAAGTGGCTTCTGCCGTGATTGACGCACTGAAAAGTGAGGCTGAGGTGATAACACTGCCCGACATGACTTCAAAGCTTGAGGAGGAGATGGACAGGATAGAGGAGGGAAAGCTGAGGCAAGAGACTGTTGTTGAGGAAAGCAAAATGTTCCTGAGCAAAGTTCTTAAAACTGCAAACAGAGACGAGCTCGGGAAGAGGATAATTGAGGGCATAAAAAAGGACAGCATTGTTGGAAAATGCCCTGAATGCGGAAAGGATCTCGTCATCAGAAAGGTTAAAGGCAGATTCATAGGATGCTCAGGCTTTCCTGAATGCAGGTTTTCAATACCTTTGCCACAGAAGGGAAGAATTGAGATAACAGCTAAAAAATGCAAAGAACATGACTTCTTCATTCTCAGACTGAGACCGAGCAAAGGTAAATCCTGGACATTCTGTCCATACTGCGGATACCTGGAATGGATGGAAAAGAAAAAGCAGGAAAAGGCTGCTTAGTCGTTTATGCAGAGCATGTGACCCATCTTTTCCTTCTTTGCCTTGAGGTACTCGAGGTTTTCGAGGCTGGGCTCAACCTCAATTGGTTCTCTTGTAACCTCAAAGCCGTAAGCTCTTAACTCCTCTATTTTCTCGGGGTTGTTTGTCATCAGTCTCACCTTTTTAACCCCAAGATCGAGCAGAATCTGGGCCGCAATTCCGTAGCTTCTCATGTCAGACGGAAATCCAAGCTCCAAGTTCGCCTCGACTGTATCCTTTCCATCTTCCTGCAGTTTGTATGCCATCAGCTTGTTTAAAAGGCCAATACCTCGCCCTTCATGTCCCTTCATGTATATCAGAACTCCCTTGTTTTCTCTGTCAATCTTTTTCAGGGCTTTTTCAAGCTGCTCTCCACAATCACATCTCAGAGAGTGAAATATGTCTCCTGTGAGGCATTCAGAATGAATTCTGACAGGCACATCATCCAAATCTTGCCCTCTGACTAATGCAACAATCTCGCCGAGAGGTGTTGAGTAGCCAACTGCCCTGAATGTTCCGTAAAATTTTGTAGGAAGTGTGGCAGAAACAACCCTGCTGACAAGCTTCTCCTCCTTCAACCTTCTCGAGATTATGTTCTGGATGGATATGCACTCCATGCCCTCTTTCTCCGCAAACTCTCTTGCATACTGAAGCGATGCATACTCTCCTTTCTCGTTCAGCAGATACCCGTAAACAGCAAATCCGGAATAACCATTGAGCCTTGCAAAATCAAGGCTTGCCTCTCCAAACGAAGGTTTTTCCAAGACGCCTCCTTCCTTCACCTCTTCCACAAAAATGCTTCCCGGATAAACGATTTCTCCATTCTCAACTTCATTCCTGATGAGTTTCCTGATGAATTCCGCCTTTTTTCCGGCGCTGCCGTTATCGAAGTAATCTACAGGTATGTATCTGCCGTTCATGAACCTGAATCTGTTCAGACCAAGAGCCACAATGGATTTCCAGGGCATTGCAAGGATTAGCCTGTCACAGTTCTTCATCAGGAGATTTATTCTATCCTGATCGGCATTCTCAGCAGGAAATGCAATGATGGCTTTTTTTCCATTGTGAATTAATGCATCCATACTCTCTCACTTGCAGGGCTGTTTATAATTTTTGAGAAGTTTCTCACTTGTATTCATCATGCTCCATGCTCTCCTTTTCCATCTTCAGCATCTCCTCAAACTCTCCCTCTGTCATTTCCAAGATGAAACTACCAATATACCCGCATTTCTTGCAGTAGTACTTTCCTGAGAGCCCTCCAGTATCAAGCTCAACATCTGTTGATTTGCATACCGGACAGACAAGAACTCTTGTCATGATCCTATTTTCTCGAGAGACTTAAAAAACATTGGCCTGTGGATTCTGATAGGTGGTGCTGGTATCGTTCTGAGAAATGTGTGAAGTCTGTCCAAACAAGTTAAATTTGAGAGGGTGATAAACAAATCGATCTCTGCTGTTAAGTGATGAGGACACTGACGTAGCCATTAACAGGTGAGGTAAAGCGTAACAGCAATTTTTACACTTTATTCATTTCGACGTCTCTTAAACTTTCAAAATATTGCCTCAATTGGCTCAGCTACATTCAACAGACCTGAATATCCGGGTTCTTCCTCAGAATGCATGAAATACTCAAAAATGGCGAAAAAGCACAGGAAAAACAATTGCCAAGGTTTTTGGTTAAATTATCGCTTCTATGATCATGAACAATGCAACGGCAACAATTACACCAAGTAACACAGCATTTAGAACTCCTAAACTAAGACTGCCTGCCAAACCTCCTGCAACGCCTCCCGCAATCCCCCTATTAACATCTGTTCTCTCTTTTTTATGGCACTCACATCCATAGTGCCTCACTCCCAAATTTTAAATTTTCCATCTCAGGCCACTTTGAAGCTCTATTCTCACTTAGCGTTTTGCAGACATGCAAAGCCCATACAAGTCTGGATTTTGGCAAGCCAATCCGAGCTGAATTGTTGTGGTTCAGGTATCATGGGCAAAATCACGACTGTTGTCTCACATCATAAACGTCAACCTCACTCAAAAAATAAAGGTCAGAATTCTGTAAAATATTCCTCCAATGAGTATCGCTGTGATAAAATTTGCCAATGAAATCATAGTGGCTGATCTCCATCCGAATTCCTTGCTGAGTATCGTAATTGTTGATACGCATGGAATATACAGCATTCCAATGAGTGCAAGAACTATAAACTGGACAGGTGTCAAAACCGAGGAGAGGTCTGTTCCATATATTGCTGTCAGTAAAAGGAGAATGTACTCCTTCCTCACAGTTCCGAATATCAGAAGGATTCCTGCAATTGAGGGCAATCCAAGCCACATAACAGTAAGTGGAGACATGAAGTCGCTGATGGGGCCCAAAATTCCAAAAGCATATAACCCCTGAACTGCCGCACTCCCGATTACATAAATCGGAAAAACGATGTATATTATTGATTTGGTCCGCGTCCAGGTTTGGTTGGCAACCACCTTGAGAGAGGGCACTCTGAAAGAGTGGATTTCCATTATCAATCCTGTGGTTTCTCCCGGAAGTGCTTTGAAAGCGAACCTGCCCACAATAAATATGATCATCAGATCGATTATATAAAGTGCCATTGCCCACTGGATGCTTACAAATACTGCAACTAAACCGAGTATAACGATTGTTCTGGCTGAACAGGGAGCGAAGGTAATGGCGAGCGACGCAAGCAGTCTCTCTCGTCTTGTCTCCAGAATGCGTGTGGTGTAAATAGCCGGAACGTTGCACCCATAGCCAAGAATCAGGGGGATAAGAGCTTTCCCATGTAATCCTATCTTGTGCATGAGGCTATCCATCATGAAGGCAATTCGGGTGAGAATGCCGGAGTCTTCTATTACTGTGAGCATCATATAGAATGGGATAACAAATGGTATCACAAGCGTAATTCCAGCAACGATCCCTCCAAAAGCCCCATTCCACAGAATTGCCAGAAAGGGTCCCCTTACTTTCGGGTCTATCGGCTGAAAAAAGCCAAATACCTGTGAAAGTATATCCGAAAGAAAATTGCCGACGAAAAATGTCCACAGAAGTAAGCCCCCTATAACCAGGACAGATACAACATGACCGAGAACTCTATGCATAACTATCTGGTCTATTCTCTCCGAAAGAGAAGCTTTCATTTCGGTCTGTTTCTGCACACTGTTTGCAATTCTGTTTGCAACGGAATATCTCTCCGAGATTATTACCGAGAAGCATGGTTCCTGATAGATACTCTCTATCTCATCTGCGAGAGTTTTGGATAAATTGATCACAGCTTCAGATTTCGATCCGACCATCTTTTTAACTTCGGGATCGTCTTCAAGGAGTTTAATAGCAACCCATCTCGAAGGAAAGCTTGAACTGATACCCTGTGACTCTATAAATCCTGCCAGTTTTTCTATCCTTTCCTCCACTTCTGTGCTGTATCTGATAGGATTTTTCTCGATAGAGTTTTTATTTTGGGCAACCTCGACAGCTACTTCTATCAGTTCACGCAGCCCCTCTCCTCTCACTGCAACTGTTGATACAACAGGAACGCCTAAGAGGGACTGAAGTTTTTCTGAATCTATGACTATCCCTTTTTTCTTGGCCATATCTATTTGATTTAAACAAACAACCAATGGTACTTCCATTTCTTTTAATTGAATGGTAAAATACAGATTTCTCTCTAAAACAGAAGCATCGACGACATTTATCACAACATCCGGCTTTTCAAGAGCGATGTAATCCCTTGATACCAGCTCTTCAAAGGAATATGTAGAGAACGAATAAATTCCCGGTAAATCAACTATATCTATCTCGTAATCTTCAAAATGCAGTTTTCCCTTTGCCAGTTCTACCGTTTTACCGGGCCAGTTCCCTATTATCTGACCCGATCCCGTGAGCTGATTGAAGATTACACTTTTGCCAACATTAGCATTTCCCGCCAGAGCAATGGTTATACTCTTACCGTTTTTTCCTGCTGTTTGATTCTTTTCAGATGATGGAGAGCAATGATTCAGAAACTTAGCCATGATCACTTGCCTCCAATTCATTATTGATGACCTCGACAAAGACATTTGCAGCTATTGAATGTCCAAGAGCAAGGTTTGAACCTCTGACCGAAATTTCTACGGGCCCTTTGAATGGACTGGTCTCTATTATTTTTATTACGGCATTCGGAGTGATCCCCATATCCAGAAGCCTTCTGATCATCTTATGGCCGCCTCTTATGAACACTATTTTTCCTGTATCTCCTTTCTTCAGCTCTATAAGTGGAAATAGATTCTGTCCACGCATTCCTATCTTGCTTATTTCTTCACTTCGCTTTTTCAGACATTCTTCACAGGTTGTGAATTTTAAATCACATGGAGGGATTGGTTCGTAATCGTCAGGACACCTATCGGGATGTTTTAAAAGCTGGCAGAGCGCTCTTTCTGCTTCGTCGGATAGGGAATGTTCCATCTCACAGGCCTGTTCATGAACCTTGTCCTTTTTTATCTTTAAAACATCATGTAAAAAACGTTCGAGCAGTCTATGCCTTCTGGTGATTTTTTTAGCAATCTTAAGGCCTTTCTCTGTGAGATTCGCTCCTTTATACGGGGAATATTCTATATATCCATTTGCCTCCAGTTTTTTTAACATCTGGGTTACGCTTGCTGGGGCAATCCGTAGATTTCTCGCGATCACGGAAGTGCTTACTCTTTCCTCAGTGCGACTAAGTCTGTACAGCACCTCAAGATATTCTTCGACATTCTCACTCAGTTTGTCCTTGCCCGGCATTTAGGCACACCTAAAAATTATTAAGAGGTGGTGCTATAAATAAATTACGGCGAATCTTTGCAACGCTTTAACACCCGTCCGTCAGAACTATAATCTCATAACATCCGACAGATATCTTTACTTTCGCGTTCAAATAAATGCAAAACGACCATGTGAAGTGTGCATTTTACTTTGGGGCTTCAGTGCAAGGGCTTTTGCGGGAGATTTAAAGAGAAACTGCTTGTTGCTAATTTAAATCGACAAAGTTCACTCCCAGTTGCGCAGAGATGTAGTTCGGTATTTTTCAGCCCCATCAACAATAAACTGGCAGGAATGTTCTTGCTCATGCGTGTATAATCTTTCTGAAATCAGATATGAACTCCTTGATCACCTCCTCACCAACATGAGGCATGATGACCATCCTGATTGCTCTGGGATTCCGTATTGTGGATATAACCCATTTTCTTCTGTAAAGTTCGTCTTTCAGCTCTTCAGGATTTTCTGCGTGGAATGAAACAACGTTC
>JALUWC010000121.1 GCA_027019885.1 Geoglobus sp. | reverse complement strand
GCTTCTGCGGGACTTCTCAAGAGAAGAGTTCTCGAAGCCTGACTTCTTTGCTCTCTTTTTTGAATTCCATTATTCCGGGGAGATCTGCAAGAACAGTTGATGCTCTCACAAGGATGGAATGGGCGATTCCGGCGGAAAAGCTTCCAGTAACAAGTGACACCATAAAACCAGATCCGCTCTCAAACAACCCCATTCCGCCAGGGGTGAGGGGAAGAAACATTAAAAGAGTGCCCAGAGGCTGGAGAATCATTGCCAGAGCAAAGTTCACGTTCAAATCAAGAGATCTGAAAATGAAGTACCATTGAACTCCAACAACAACCCATCCGGCCAATGAGATTCCAAGAATGAACAAGGCGTTTTTTTTCGTCTCTTTTGCATATTTTCTTATCATTTTTAGCCTTTCAAACTCGGGAGGAATGTCTGTCCACAGATAAATAACTGCAAGAGCACTTAATAAGAGAGGGACTGCAATCAGATAAAGCTCATTCAGACCAAGAAGGTAGGTTATTCCAATTGATGCACCAAACACCTTCACAACCATCTCCACAGCCTGTGAGGTGAGAATTATGCCCATAACAGCACTCGGGTCTATGTCATAGGCTTTTGCAAAAACAGGGACAGAGAAATATCCTGCTCTGCCGGGAGTGAAATCTCCTGCAATCATTCCTGCAAGATGCGCTCTGAACACATCAGCAAATCTTGCTTTGATCCCCATGTTTTTAAGAAGATGATAGATTCGGTATGCAAGGAGAATATTCAAAAGCCCGTAAAATGCAACAGATCCAGCAAAAAACACAGGGTCTGCTGAAAGAACGTACCTGACAGAATCCCTGAAAAACAGAATGAGCAGAATAATAATTCCGCTTCCAGCCAGAATCTTTAAGCCTCGCATTCTGAGTTTGGTTTCATGAATGAAATATAAAATGTATGGTTTGATTGCGTGAAATAATTTCGGAAAAATTACGCTCAGAGAGTTCCAATAAGACCAAAGGCGTTAGGATTTTTATAGATGTTTTTACAGATAATTTATTTTAAAAAATGTGTGCTCAGAGTCTTAGAGGCTTGTAGTGTTTTGCTTTGCTCAGAGCCTCATTTTTTGCCTTTCGACACTCAAAATGAATGTCTATGGGGTGAAAGGGGCTGAGACCTGCTTTCTTCATAAGACTCTCTTTCACAACATTCAGCTCTTTCCTGGGTGGCGGATTGGAGGTAAAAACGAGAATGTCAACATCGTTTGCTTTCAGAATGTCACCCTTGGCAACACTGCCAACGAGATAAACCTCAGCATCCTCAATCATGTCTGTGATATGGCGAACAACCGTATCAATCCATCTGTGCCAGTTTCTGATGTATTCCTCCCTTTTTCTGAGCTTGCTGTCAAGAACACCTTTTATTTCTCTACCGGTGACTTTTCTGTATATGCCCTCTCCTGCAAATGATGATACAATCAGGCCACCAAAAACGCCGAGATTGTAGATGCTGGTGTGGGACATGCTGTATACCAGTACCAGAAGAGCACCCGATGTTAGCACCACTCCTGAAACAGGGATTGATATGTTTATTTTGAGTTCGTTGCGAAGTCGGATTGCCGCAAGATTCACAAAAAGGAATATCATCAAGAATCCTCCACTGCCTGCTGTTGATATTGATTCCAGACTTGCTGTGTTTGCGAGAATAAGCGAAAATATACTCGTCACAAGCAACCCCTCATATGCCTTTTTCCAGACAGGTTTTTCAATGGATTCAGGCAGTTCACCGTATTTTGCCACCATGTAACTTGCTCTGGCAGTTCCGTAGAGGGTGGCGTTTATTGCTGAACTTGTGGATGCAAGGGCCGCAAACGTTATCAGCCAGAATCCTGCTTTTCCCAAGGCCGGTTCAGCTGCAACAGCTAATGCATAGTCTCTCGATTTGAGTATAACATCGTAGGGCAATGTTCCAACAGCGACAATTGCAACCATTACATAAACAAATATCACGGTGATCACTGAAGAATAAAACACTCTTGGCAGAATTGAGGGATTTCTGATATCGCTGCCCGTGTTGGCTATCAGCTCGAAACCCTCGTATGCAAGAAAGATTATCATTCCTCCTGCAATCAAGCTTATCGGATCTGCCCATTCAGAGGGTGAGAGTTTCTCGGTTTGAACGAAGCTCATACTCGCTCCCACCACAATCAGAAGTATGGTAAGTTTGAAAGCCACCAGTGCATCTTCTGTTTCTCCACTTATAACTGCTCCCAGCGCATTTACAGCTGTAAACAGGGTTATAACAAAAGTAATCAGCAGATGCTTTCCAATTGATGGATTTATTAAATTGAGTGCATTTGCTCCGTAACTGCCAAAGGCGTAGGCGTAAAGAGAGATCATCACGATGTAGCTTGCCAGTAGCAGTATGTTCAGGCCACCTGAGAGCCATCCATTACCAAATGCCCTTACAAGAAACTCTATTGTACCCCCTTCACTTGGATACCTTACAGATAGCCTTGCATAGGAATATGCAGTCAGCAGAGCAATCACACCTGCTAAAAGAAATGCTAACGGAGCCGCACTCTTTGACAGCTGAATGCTGAGACCCAGAACAGCAAATATACCTCCCCCTATCATTCCGCCAACGCCTATACTAAATGCCTCCTTGAATCCAATTCTCTCTGCATTTCTCATGGTATCTCTCCGATCTGCTCATTCGCGTTGTTCAATCTACAGACTTCCAAGTTAATAAAAAGCTATTGAATTATGTGGTGTTAATCTGCGGAACACGTAAGTCATTGTATTCAGTTGGAAACCTTTTCAGAACTCCTACAGAGTCATGATATGGTATGCTGGCTATTTTTTAGGTAATCCTATGGCAGAAATACAGTTTGATAAATAACGATGTATATCATCTTCCCAGCAACATTCAAATATTCATCAGATTTATGGCTGTTGAATGCTGAGCATAATTCTTCCCGCCTACAACGAGGCAAAGAGAATTGAAAAGGCTGTTGAAGAAATCAGGGAATACATGCTCTCCAGTTTCAGTGACTTTGAGATAATAATCGCTGAGGATGGCTCGACTGATGGGACAGACAGAATTGCAAGAGGTCTTGCTGAGAAATATTCCTTTGTCACACATCTCCACAGCGATGAAAGGCTTGGAAGAGGAAGGGCCTTGAACAACGCAATAGAAACAGCCAAGAATGAGTTTGTGATCTATATGGATGTCGATCTATCAACTGACCTGAAGCACATAAAAGACATCTACAATGCTTTGAAATCAGGATACGATATTGCAATTGGCTCAAGGCTTCTGAAAGAGAGCAATGCAAGCAGACCCTTCATCAGAGACTTTCCCTCAAAGGTTTACAATTTCCTTGTCAGATTTCTGCTGAAATCGAAAATTCACGATCATCAGTGCGGGTTTAAGGGCTTCAGAAAGAGCAGAGTTGTTAAGATTCTGGAAACGGTCTCTGACAACCACTGGTTCTGGGATACCGAACTGCTTGTTCTGGCACAGAGAAGAGGGCTGAAAATCAAGGAGATTCCTGTCAGATGGAGCCATGGAAACGAGTCAAAGGTGAGTGTTGTCGGGGATAGTATTTACATGTTTCGCAACATTCTCAGAATGATGAGGGAGAGATGATTCGGGAGAGGAGATGAATTCGATGAAAGACGATCTTGAAATTCTCAGGTCAGATGTTGAGCCAAAGCACAAGATCAGGGGCGCTCATTCAACGATCATCGGGGGAAGAGAAGGAAGGGATCTGCTGAACAGGATAGCTGAATCGGAGTATGTGAAGAAGATAATTCCGGGTGTTATTGAGAACAAGGGCACATCCAAAGGCTCTGTAAGGCTGAAGCTCACGAGATGCGACAGAAACGGAAATGTGAGGGCTTTGCTGATCCATGGAGGGACTGTTCAGCAGATTTACATCATAACAACGGCTAAAAACAGAGAGGATGGGGAGATTCTGATTGAGAGGCTCAGATCACTTCCTTAGATCCCTGTCATGGGCCCAGATCTCTCCGTCAACATAGACCTCTTTCTTCCATACAGGAAGTTTTGATTTGAAGAGCTCAACCGCTCTTTTCAGAGGCTCCCACAGATCATTTCTGTGCTCTGCCATGACCAGAACGTAAACTATATCCTCTTTTGGCACAACTGTGCCGGCTTTGTGGTATATTCTAACGCCCCTCACACCCTCCATACTCCCAACCTCAGACTCGATCTCACTTCTGACTCTGTCATATATCTCATCAAACTTCTCATACTCAAGTCTAACAACCTCTCTACCATCCTGAATTTTCCTTACAAAGCCTATGAACACTCCAATAGCTCCGCAAAATTCAGAACCTTCCTTTTCCTTCAGCCTTCTGATCAGGCTCTTGAGGCTCTCACAGTCATCAGCCGTGTCTGCCTCCTCAGCCCTCGATATCTCCGGAATCCTGATCCCGAGGTTGCTCAGCTCATCATCGTTGAATCCCTTCAGCAAAGCGTAGTTGTATCCAATGTCTGCAAGCATTTCCAGAACTTCTCTGAGATTCTTTGGCTTCATTCCGAATCTGATGCAGTCCTCTCCAAAAACAAGTTTCTCCTCACCATTGCCTCCCTTCTCCACAAGAATTGCGTTTCCCCTCTTTTTTAACTCTTTCAGTAGCTCCTCGGCGTTTTTCTTAACGGCACATACCTTCATTTCATCATCTCCCTTAACTTAACGTCAATACCGCATGCAAACTCATCAACAAGCTCGAAATTAACACTCACTTCACCATTCTCCACTTTAATAACCACACAGCTTGATGCAGAGAGTCTCGGGCTTGTGGGACTCCCGGGGCAGATGAGAAGAATGTCACCCATTCTGTCAACCACATACCTGTGAATGTGCCCGAAAATGAGAACATCAACTCCCATCTCTTTCGCCCTGTAACCGAGATCATGAAACTCATTCAGAAAGTTTCCCCTGTGTATGGTTCCAAACCTCAATCCACCTGCCCTGAAAATTTCGGTTTCATTAAGCCTCTCCTTGACCTCATAATCATCCACATTTCCGTAAACACCAATGAAGTCATACCTTCTCTCAAACTCATCGATAACATCTGAGGAAGTGTAATCACCGGCATGAACAACCATGTCAGCAGAGTCCATTAAGGTGACCAGCCTTTCCGGGAGTTCTTCAAATTTCCTCACATGGGTGTCGGATACGGCGACTATCTTCATACAGCAGATTGGTTACACCAATAGCTTTAAAACTTATTTCCCCGATTTCACCACAGCCATTTTAGCCTATCTTTCCAGAATCCTTAAGCTCAAGCTCATTTGCAAACCATACAACCCTCTGAGGGAACGGAATCTCGATTCCACTTCTCTCAAGCTCGGCTTTTATTTTTGCAAGCAGCCGCATTTTAACATCATACCAGACCTGAACCGGAGACCAGATCTTGACTGAAATTATCACAGCATTGTCGCCGAGTTCATCAACAAAAACTGCTGGAGATGGATTTTTGAGGGCAAATGGTTCCTCGTCTATCACTCTCCTTATTATTCCAATTGCTCTCTCCGCATCATCTGAGTATCTTATCCCTATTCTGTACTCAAATCTCCTGACAACGTTTCCCGTGTAGTTGGTTATGTTCCCTGTGAAGAGGGTCTGATTGGGGATTCTTACAAAAAGGCCATCATACGTTCTCAGTATTGTTGACATCACATTTATGTCCTCAACAAAGCCGGATATCCCGCTCACCTCGACCTGATCTCCGATTCTTATTGGCTTCTCCCAGAGAATGAAAATCCCTGAAATCAGATTGGACACAACACTCTGGCTCGCAAAACCGATCACTATACCAGTGATTCCTCCAGCAACAAGAAGTCCTGATGGATTCAGCCCGAGAACAGGCAGAATTGTTACGAAACCTATCAGAATTATCAGATAGTAAACAAGCTTTAAAATGAGTTCCCTGTAGTTCTTCTCCATTCTGTCCCCTATGATTCTCCTCAGATACATGGTAACGCTTTTGGCCAAGATAACAGCAAGAACCATGACAACGGCCGAGAAAAGAATCTCTCCAACGGTTATATTGCCATAAACCGGAGACCCAAGTATGTCTATCATAAACCCCACTCCATGAAAAATCTCTTCGATGCAATTCTTACCTTTCTGGGTGTGAATATCTCAACCGCCTTTCTCATGTTTCTGTTGAGCGGTTCCATGACAAATCTCGTTTCTGCTGTGCTCTTTGACTCGATATCCATCTTCACGTTAGAGAACACAAGCTCATCGCTGTAAAATATTTTCATGAGATAAACGTCGAGAACGCATCTCGATACTTCCACCCACTCATCAAAACCGTTTCTGATTTCAAGTTTCATCAAACCCTCTCTGAGAGGCTCAAGGTCCGGGATGGATTGGTATACATCGCTCTTCCAGTATCTGCAAACTATCCCGTTTCTCGGATCGCCGTAAAGTGTGTACTTCTGCCTTGCCAGTGAAAATACGTCCACAAGCTCTATATCCCCGCTGCCTGAAACAAATACTCCTACCTCCACAGGAAATTTAACAAAAATCGCTGCTTCAGCTTTTGGGGCGATTACAACATTTTTCTTAAGCTCGATCAGGAGATAGTTGGTTACACAGGAAGGAAGATTTACAGGTTCAACCGGATTCACAACAAGATTTCCATCTGATGAGATAATCTTTTCCGCAGTTTCGTTTTCAGTCTGGCGGATGTAGCTGAGAACATTCTCATTTCTCCTGAGTTCGATTTTTATGCCATCTTCATCCAATTCCAGACTTTCAAGTGGGTATATCCCAAAAAGGCTCAAAAGCCCACCCCCAAGAAAAACTTGAACGCCAAAACTGTTGCCACCACCATTGTCAGGGAATGTTTGAGACCTGCTCTCATGCTTCCAGATCCCATAACCCCAGCAACAATTCCGCTGAAGAAACCGTTTATCAACGTTGCATGATAAAAAAGTCCGGTTAGCAACTGGGGGCTGGGAAATGTGAAGTAAGTCCCCGGAAGATTGGTCGAAGTAGATATGTTTCCGAAAACTGAGATAAAATTCTGATTAAGAACGACTATTGTGAAGAGAAATACGCTGAATGTAACATAGACTATGACAGTATAAACGAACATCTCGCTTGCAACTCTTTTTCTGAAATCAAGATAGATCTCTGCATCGTTTGCCGCAGTAAAAATGGCTGCTTTGACATTGTCTGTTGATTCAAGAGCTTTTACAAGTATGGAAACAACCTTTGATACCACTGGACTGCCTATTCTCTCATCAAATCTGTGGAATGCTTCGGTGATTAATTTACCCCATTCTATGTCCTTCCTTATGTTTCTGACCTCTCTGGTAAGAGATCCAAGGTCTGTGGTCGACAGCACCTTGAGAGCATTAACAATTGTCAGTCCGCTTTCATTCAAACTTCCAAGCTGCTTCAGAAACTCCGGAAGGTCGTTTTCAAATTTTCTCAGCATGTATGATCTGTACTCATAGAATATTACATACGGTAGTATTGCTATGAGATAAATCGTGCCCAGTAGGGATTCAACTCTCAGATTGAAGCTAAGATACAGGTACGCTGCGACAATAACAGCCGCTGGCAGGGTGAGCAATATGGTATATTCCGGGTTTCTCAAAATGAAGTCTATGGACAGGATTGACTTTATATTGTTTATGACTTTGTGGAGTACGACTGCAGCACCCTCTTTTCTTCTGAAAAGGGGATTTCTGCCATTTTTTATGATTCTGGCTTTGACAAAAACAGGGATGAATTTCCCTGCCAGCCATCCGGATGTCTCTTCCATGACCATCGATCTTATGAGCCAGATAAACATAACACCTCCAACTGGCATGTATAGGTAAACAATCAGTTTTGATAGGAGCTGAATTTCCTGCCCCATCATCCCCATAACGACGAGCACGATGAGTATGAAAAGAGGTGCAACAACAAAAATCGCCACATATACCTCAGCCATTATTTCAAGGGAGTTAACAAATATCTCGTGAAATCTTTCTTTTTCTTCGAGATAGTGGGTGGATTTAAATTCGAGAAACTCGCTCAGCTTACCTCCGCCCTCCACAATGCCTATCAGATCTTCAAGAAACTCTGAAAGTTTGGTTGAAGGTGTCGTTGTTGCAACATATCTCATGGCAGAAATGATATCTTTATGAAATACCTCAACATCCCTGAAAATTACAGCAAACTCTCTGCCCACTTCTCCCGTTATCGTGGTCTCTTCTGCAATGGTTCTGATGATCTCAAGCAGTGAAGATCCACCCTTTGACATCCCAAGCATTATGTTAACCACGTGAGGCAATGAAGAATCGATTTTTGACTTTCTCTGGGATTTTACAATGGCAGGATAGAGTAAGATGACTTTTCTCGCTGTGTAGAACAAAATAACTGTCAGAAGTATTAGCGTCATTGTTTCAACTACAGCCACATCCGGCTTCTGAATGTAGCTACCAAGTTGCAGGTTACTGAGGAAGTTTATGTCTCCCTGAATGGTTGGAGATATCCTACCTGTGTGAGTTGCGTAAACGAACCCCACATATCCAGCGATTATGTACGAAACAAAAAAGAAAACTGGGAGCATCACCAAGGGGTAGAAAATTGAGACAGCCAGATATTTTGGAACTGAAAATGGCATTCTGGCTGACACTAAATTTTTTTCTAAACTGAGGTATCTATCTTTCTTTTCCAGATATCTTTTCCTGAAGAACCTCACAAATGATTTTGGAACATAAAGGGCGAGCTTTTCTCTGGGAAGATTGCTATCGCTGTCTTTCCTGCTCTCTCTAAACAGAAATTTCATATCTCATTACCTCTTTAATTATGTTCTCAAATGTCTCCCCTGGATTTCGGTAATAAAAGTGTATCATGTGAGTGAAATGTATGTAGTCTCTGATATCATTTTTGTCCAGAAAAACAAGAAATTCCGCCCTTCTTTTTAATTCATTCATTGTGTCATCATACGATTCACCCCTTACAACAGAAATTTTTTCTATTTTTTTCATAGGGCTAATCTGACCGTAGGTGTCACCATATGGTTCCCACCTGTACACCTCGTTTATCAGGAGATTCTTGTCATTTGGATCAACACCGAGAAATTCGTATATGGCGATGGCTCTCCTTCTCCTTATTCCACCTTTCGTCCACTGGGTCTGGATGGGCACGATGTCGAGAAACTGAATCAGGCTTCTTGGAACCTTCAGCGGTTCACTTTCCAGTCTGTAGATGGTCTGGTGGATGTCGCCAGCATGCAGCGTTGAGTATGCGGCATGTCCTGTGCTCATTGCCTGAAACAGTGTCTGGGCCTCGATACCCCTAACCTCACCTACAACAATGTATTCCGGCCTCTGCCTCAAAGCTGCTTTCAGCAAGTCGTACATTGATATTTCCCTTTCATCACCTGTGGTTACCTCTCTTGTAACTCCGGCTACCCAGTTATCATGTCTTAATGATATCTCTCTCGTATCCTCTATGGATACTACCTTTGCATCCGGAGGCAGAAACATGAGGACTGCATTCAGGGTTGTGGTTTTTCCTGCTGCGGTCTCACCAACGACCATCATGTTTAGCTTGTTCTCGACTGCAAGCCAGAAATAGGCGAGCTGTTCTGGGGTGAACGTCCCGAGTCTTATCAGGTCAATTGGTGTGAGGGGTTCTTCTGTGAACTTTCGTATGCTAAATGAGGATCCCCTTGGTGTTATCTCTGTGCCGTAAGTAGCCTGAAGCCGGTTCCCGTCTGGCAGTGATGCATCGATAATGGGATTGCCGAAACTTATGTGCTTTCCTGACATCTGAACAAGTGCCTGAACGTACCTATCGAGTTCAAATTCAGAGAAAGTCACGGTAGTTGGTATATTCCCGTACTTTTTGTGGTACACAAACACAGGTATATTGTATCCGTCACAGCTTATATCTTCAATGTAGGGGTCATTCAGCATTGGATCTATGGGGCCAAAACCGATGAAGTCTCTGTAAAGATAATAAATAAGCTTCAGCCTCAAAACAGGGTCAAGTTCGATTATAAACTCATCGAGAATCTCATTGAAAGCATCAACCAAGATTTTTTCTTTTTGGGTTATATCGACTGTTATGTCTTTCAGTATCAGGATGTTTCCAAGTTCCAGATAAATATTCTTCATCAGCTGAAATTCATCAATTGTCAGTGTCGGTTCCATGGCAATGTACTTTATACCTTTCGTGTCAAAATCTTTCACCAGTTTGACTGCAACAATCGGTCTGAATATCCAGTAAGATTCAATTAGTTCTC
The DNA here is from genome assembly GCA_027019885.1 of Geoglobus sp. GTDB lineage: Archaea > Halobacteriota > Archaeoglobi > Archaeoglobales > Archaeoglobaceae > Geoglobus. Next base: position 4,613 of record JALUWC010000121.1, on the reverse strand, counting down.
CATTCTCAGCCTCATCAAGATCTTCGATTATCATTTCTTCGGAAATATCTTCGTCAAGATATTTCTGAAACAGCCTGTAATATCGTGTGAATGTAAGCGTCATATCAAAACTAATAAATTGGTGAAATATAAAAAATTTGCCATCATTTTCCGAAAATAAGGGAGGACATCGGAAATTTCAGAGCTGCGAATTGAGGAATCGGGCTGAAGCCATTCCTTTTGCCAGACACCAAAGGTTTTTATAGCTTTTATATAAAGCTTATGTCCGATGACAGTGAGAATTCTTGACACAACTCTCAGGGATGGAGAGCAGACTCCAGGGGTGTCCTTGAGTGTGGAGCAGAAGCTGATGATAGCGGAAACCCTTGACAAACTCGGTGTTGATATAATCGAGGCTGGAACAGCCATCTCATCACGCGGAGAATTTGAGGCTATTAAAGCAATTAGCGAGTCTGGTTTGAAAGCCGAGATATGCAGTTTTGCAAGAATAAAGTTTGAGGATATTGATGCTGCTGCAGATGCAAATGCAGATTCAATTTTCATGGTGGCTCCATCATCTGATATCCATATTTCAAGCAAATTTCCGGGCAAGTCAAAGGAGGAGATAATCGAAATGTCCGTTCAGGCTATTGAGTATGCTAAGGAGAGAGGGCTTTTAGTTGAATTCGGGGGAGAGGATGCTTCAAGAGCTGATTTTAACTTTATACTCAAGCTTTACAGAAACGCGATATCAGCAAAAACCGATAGACTTGCCTTCACAGACACCGTGGGAGTTTTCACTCCCAAAAAAGCCTATGAGACCATGAGAGCGTTGAGGGAGAATTTTGATGTTTCGGTTGCATTTCACGGGCATGATGATTTCGGGCTTGCAACCTCAAATACGGTTTATGCTGTGCGAGGAGGGGCCAATGAAGTTCATGTGGCAATGAATGGTCTTGGGGAGAGGGCAGGAAATGCAGCCCTTGAGGAGGTCGTGATGGCTCTTGAGTTTCTCTATGACATAAAAACGAACATAAACAAAGAGATGATATATCCAGCATCCAAGCTTGTGGAGAAATTTACGAGAGTGAAGGTTCCCCCAAACAAACCGGTTGTTGGAGAGAACGCCTTTACCCATGAAAGCGGGATTCACACGTCTGCACTGCTGAAAGATACAAAGACATACGAGCCCATATCTCCTGAGATCATAGGGAGAAAAAGATCTATTGTTCTCGGAAAGCATGCCGGGAGGGCAAGTGTAGAAGCCATAATGAAGGAGATGGGGTACAGAGCTACAAAGGATCAGATGAGGGAGATACTGAACAGGATCAAGGATATTGGAGACAGGGGTAAGAGGGTTACAGATGCCGATATCAGAACAATAGTGGAAACAGTTCTTCAGATAAAGAGGGAAAAGAAGGTTGAATTGAAGGACCTCTCAATTGTAAGTGGTGTTCATGTGATGCCAACTGCAAGTGTAAAGCTGAAAATCAATGGAGATGAAGTGGTTGAAGCAGGTGTTGGACTCGGTCCTGTGGATGCTGCGATCAACGCGATAAAGAAGGCAATACAGGATTATGCGGACATTGAGCTTGTCAGCTATCATGTTGATGCAATAACAGGTGGAACAGATGCGCTGGTTGATGTTGTGGTTCAGCTCAAAAAGGGAGATAGAATCGTGACTGCAAGGGGTGCGAGAACTGACATAATCATGGCGAGTGTGGAGGCGTTTATCGAGGGTCTCAACATGCTCATAGTTTAGTCAAGAAGGAGTATTGCAATTGATCTTCCATCTCCTATTTTTAAACCGAGCTTTGAAACGTTTATCCCAACCGATGATAGAGATGGCCTTACTCTGGTGGTCTTGGGACATCTTTCAGTTCTCTCATAACTGCACTCCTCGCACAGATCGCATCCTCCCGGGAAGAGAGCGAATGCCATCGGGTAATCAAAGATCAATCTGCTCTCGATGAGCGGCAGAATCTTCTGCAGCCTTATCTTGTCAGACATGTAGTCGTTAAATTTGTAAATTATGGCAATGGCTCTTCTGTAGGACTTCATGAATTCCTCATAATTATCGGGAACGTTGGGAGGGCAGGAGTATCTCTTCCCGAAGTATCCGCATCCAAATCTGCACTTCCACCTTGCTCTTTTATCTGCAATCAGCTTTTTTGGATCGATTTCAAGAATCTGCTCAATATCAACGCCCTCTGATGACAGCATCTCCCTTATCATCTCATACACATCAGACATGAGTCTCAGACTTCCACGTGGATGAAAAATTTGACGGAAAGTATTAATAATTCCCGGATACAAGAAGATCAGAATGATAAAGGTTGAAGTTGCAGGTGTTTATCTCGCTCCAAGCGTATTTGGCGGTACACCTGTTGTGTTGCTGAAAGATGGAAATAACAGGTTTCTCCAGATATTCATAGGTGTATCTGAAGCTCTGTCAATCCACTCAGCATTGAAAGGGGTTGTTCCACCAAGGCCAATGACTCACGATCTATTTGTTGAGACTTTGAAGAGACTTAATGCTGAGGTTGTGAGGATAGTTATCGATGATCTCATAGAAAACACATTTTATGCCAGAATACACATAGTGGCAGATGGAATCGATCACGAGATTGATGCACGGCCGAGCGACAGCATAGCCCTTGCCGTAAGGTTTAACGCTCCTGTATTCGTTGAAAGCAGTGTTTTTGATGAAGCTGGATATATCGAAGAGATACCGGAAGATTATGTCCCTTTTGACGAGATTTCCGTAGAGTGAGAAACATTTTTATCCAATGCATTTAAGGTGATTTATGGGACTCAAAGAAAAAGTTGAAGAGGTCATAGAAAAGGAGATAAGACCTGCCCTGGTAAGAGATGGTGGAAACATAGCCGTTGTTGATGTTAATGAGGAAAATGGGGAGGTTCAGGTAAAGCTTCTTGGCGCCTGCTTTGGCTGCCCCATGTCTCAGATAACGCTCACAATGTTTGTTGAACAGCAGCTGAGGAGCAGGATACCTGAGGTGAGGAAAGTTATACCGGTGTAAAATTTTTAAATCACCATTGCCTTTCTCTTTTGATGATCGCATATCTTGAGCCACTGAAGCTGCTCATTTATGGTGAGAGAGCGATTCCCGGAACAGCTTCATCTGGCTTTGGAGGATTTTGTGATTGTGGAGGGATGATGACTCAAAAAACATGGCATCAGAATGGAAATCTGAAAATTCTTGTCTCCGAGTGTGAGAACTGCTGGAAAATCGAGGCGTTGGTTTTTGATGGAACTGATGTGATTGGAAGGGAAGAAGTCAGAGATTTCAAGAGAAACGACCTGAAGGAGTTTCTCTCAGTTCTGCTCTCATCCACAGAGCTTGAGGCGGTGATGAATAAACTGGAGGGGGAGAGATATAACTACAGCGCCTACAACAGGGCGAAAAAGAAACTTGAAAATATAGGACTGAATCTTGAGGGCCTGATATCCGAGATTATTTTTTGAGACTCACTCAACCCTCCCTATTGCCCTCCACTCTATACTCTCTTTCCTTGCGAAACTCAGCATGGCGGAGATTGCAGAATACTGGAGAATGAATATGTATGTGATCAGCCCGACATAAACTCTGATTCCCCTTATTCCGTACCTGATCACCAGCGATGGAAGGGTCAGAAGGGATGGTATGAGGAAAAGAAGGGGGAAATAGGTCAGGGTGAGGGCCATAATCCATGAAATGACGAACTTTGGATTTCCTGAACTGATCACATCACTGAAGTATTTCCACAGCTCCATCCCGCCATAATACCACCTCTTTCTCTGGGATATGAAGTCTTCAACCTTAACTGGGGCCTGCTCGAAGAGAGCTCCATCGCAGAGCTCAGCTCTCAGGCCGAGTGAGTGCATTCTTGTAGAGAAGTCAGCATCCTCAGTCATGCAATTCTCATTAAGCCTGTATCTGAAAAGGTATCTTTGGTTTAAAACGCCTATCAGCCCGTTGAACTGTCTGAATCCCGATATCCTGAGCAGGGAGCCTATGAGCTTGTATTCAATAAAAACACCCTCCGCAACATAGGTGTATGGATTGATGATTTCACGCTTTGCGGAGGAAATAAAGACATCGCTCCTCATTTTTCTGATGCACTCCACAACAAATCTCCTTGAAGGGCGGGAATCAGCATCGAAGATTGCTACAAAATCGGGTCTGTATTTTTTTAAAAATTCCAAGCCATCGTTAATGGCTCCCGCTCTTTTACCTCTGTTTGTATTTCTTGCGAGAACATCAACACCGGACTCTCTCAAAGCTGTTACTCTCTCGTCTTTCTCGTCTCCATCAAAAATGTACAGTATCTTCACCTGATGGTCTCCAGAATCAAGGCCTTTCAGATGTTGTGCCGATTTAACAAGGGTGTTGATAGGTTCATGAACCGAAACCGGCACAATTATTGCGATCCTTCCCATCAGCATCCTCAAAAGCATGCTTTGTTTTTATCTTTAACTGAGAACAGGCTGAAACAACAGTTATATAGTCCTTGAAAAGCTTGAAAGGTGATGAAAAAGAGACTGGCGGTTATCGTATCAGTATCTCCATCTGAGCCTGAGGAGGTTGTTACAGCATCAGCTCAGTATCTGAAAAAGCTTGATTTTGATAATC
>JALUWC010000120.1 GCA_027019885.1 Geoglobus sp. | reverse complement strand
GAAAAGATAGCGGAGAAAGAGGAAATAGACATCTCCAAGGTTGAGAGCGTCGTTCAGGCTGTTGAAAGGAGCAGACACAAGAGGGAGCTTGCGCCAATAGCTCCAGTCAGAGCCTTACTGGAAATCTAAGACGTCCTCGAACACGTCTCTGTATTCATCTGGCTTTTTCAGGAACTCAAGGGTATCGAGGTCGTCAACAAGCTCGTACATATCACCTTTAACATCAAGAACTCTCTTTGTTTTGTTTTTTGCAAATGAAAGCTCCGGAACCTCTCTGTATCTCTCATTTTTAATCCACCCATCAACAGTGAGGTAGTAGCAGGCACCTCTTAAACTGGTGTAGGGTTCATATATGGACTTGAAATCCCTGCATACCCAGTTTGATGTTATCAGCTTCTCCCCGGTTCTGTTGATCATAACGTGACCGTATCCGGGTGGGACAATTATGATCTCTCCCTCATTAATCTCCACCACTGCAAGACTCTCGATGACATCATCCCTTTCTTTTCTTTTCTGGAGAACAAATATCGCCTCCCCTTCCAGAACCTGATACACCTCAGGATAGCTAAGATCTCCAGCCTTGGGATGATAATGACCGTAGGTTTTGATGTACTCCATTCCTATGACATTTGGTGGAGTTATGGTGTAGTCGAACCTCAATCCCGCTTTTCTTATCTTCTCCTTTTCCTTCTCGTTTCTGTAACTGTCTCGATACATGAAGTAAGCGGGAAAATTTTCATTCAGCATTTCAGGCTGATACAGGACAGGTTTGAGATCAAAGGCATACCTTATGTCTGCCTCAAACCTGTCAAAATTGGCTGTTGGTCTCATGGCTTTTTTCTGTTCAATTTCGTGTAAAAAATTTTTCGTGGAGGTCATATTTTGCTGAGCACATCATCTTTGCTCAATTTTTCACTAACCCGAAATATTAAATTATATGCTCAAAATTACATAATTCGATGCCAATTACACCGATGGAGGTTTACAAGCTTCTGCCAAAAACAAACTGCAAGAAATGCGGAGAGCAGACGTGCATGGCCTTTGCCTTCAAAGTTATAAACAGGGAAAAGCAGATTGAGGAATGCACACCTCTTTTTGAAGAGGGCAAATATGCAAAACAGAAAGAAAAGCTCCTTGAACTTCTTGAACCACTCAAAGAGGCAACAGAGACTGGGTTGATTGTTGATGAGGAGAAATGCACGGGCTGTGCCAACTGCATAGTAGTCTGCCCTGTCCATGCATCTGAAGACCCACATGGCTCTGGAAGCGGATACGGACCAAAAATGGAGGATCCGATATACAGGCTTGAGGATGGAGTGCTGAAGATAATCAATGTCAAAAAGTGCAGGAGATACGGCAAGAACAGGATTCTTTGCGTTGCATGCAGGGAAAACTGCCCGAGCGATGCAATAAGCTTCCTTGAGGGGTGATAGAGAATGCATGTTTGCACGGGATGCTCATGTCTGTGTGATGATGTTGAGGTTGAGCTGGAAGATGGGGTAATTTCCAGAGTATACAATGCATGCAGGAGGGGAGCAGGAATTTTTCTGAATCTGAACTCCTCAAGGGCAAGTCCGTCAATAGATGGGGAGCAGGTTGAGTTGGAGAGAGCTTTGGAAAAAGCTCAGGAGCTAATTCAGGGTTCAGAGAACCTCGTTATCTACGGACTTGACACAACAACTCTCGAAGCTCAGAAGCTTGCGATTGAGCTTGCTGAAAAGAAGGAGGCTTTCATTGACGATAACTCAACGTTCTGCCTTGGAGATTTTGTCGAGATGATTCTGAAAAAAGAGGTTCCATCAACAACTCTTGAAGAGGTCAAGGACAACGCGTATGTGATCTTTTACTGGGGCACAGACCCATATCACAGTCTTTCAAGGCACCTCTCAAAATACACATACTACCCGAGAGGTGCAAATAGGCAGAGAGGGTATGAGGAGGACAGATTTCTGGTTGTTGTTGATGTGAGAAAAACCCACACGGCAAAACTTGCAAAGAAAAATGCCCGATTTCTGAAAGCCGGGAATGATGAGGAAATCATCAGGGGATTTATTGACGCTCTTGAAGGAAGAAGTCCAAAGATCTTTCAGAAGGACATCCCGAGAATCCTCAAGGAGATGGAGAAGGGAAAATTCAATGTGATTTTCGGAGGTCTTGGGCTGAAATACGGCCTCAATGGAAATTACGACCTTTTCAAGGAGATGATCGAAAGGATGAATGAGAAATCAGAGGTCTATTTCCTGCCTGCTGGCTGTCATCCAAACATGAGGGGTTTCAATGAGCTCCTCTTTGAAAAAACGGGACATGTAAACAGATACAGCTTTAGAGAGAAAAGATCTTCAGATGACTTCGCATTTCACAGACTGCTCGAAAGTGATTCGGTTGATACAGCTTTGATAGTTGGATCCGATCCTCTGAACTCCCTGCCCCTCGAATACGCAAAGAAACTTGCGGAAACAAACACCATAGTCGTTGACCCGAGGGAAACCTTTACTGGCAGAATTGCGAAGGTTGTTCTGCCATCAGCTATCTCGGGTGTTGAAAGCGGTGGAACAATGGTTGGTGCAGATGGAACGAGGATTGAGCTGAAGCAGGTATTTGAGAAGGAGATTAACGATGAGTATATTCTTAAAAAGCTCTTAGAGGTGGTCTGATGCCCCTTGAGTTTTCAAAATTTCTGAAAAAGGTAAGCGTTGAGGTTGTTGTTGGAAGGTGGAGCTTTCAGGTTGAGGCAGTGGATAAAGGAAAGTTCAGTGAGGAATTTGTTGAAAGGTCTGCGGTGATATATCTGACTGATGATTTCGGAAAGGCCAACGGGTTCAGGGAGGGGGACGTTGTCAGGGTATCATCTGGAGGTAAAAGTGTTAATTTGAAGGTCATGTTTTCCGATGTGGCCCCTGAAAATGGAGCATTCATGCCAAACAGCATTTATGTGTCGTATTTAGTTGATTTCAGTAATTTCAAGAGATTCAGGGCAACAATAGAGCCGGCTGATGGAAGTGTTACTGAAATAGATGAAATTATGCAAGAAGTGCTATCGTCGAATTAATTCTTATTAACCCAATCTAAAATAGGTAATGTTTTATATTGCATCGGGGTGCTTTCAGGAGTGATTTAAAATCTAAAAGCCCGAAAAAGGTAAATAACATGAAGTTAGAAGCCATAAATAAATATTTCGAAAATCTGAGGTGGTGGTATGGCATTCGAACTGAAAGAAGGTTTGTTTGTGGTAGATGAGCTGAAAAATGTCAGTATTAAGATTGGGAAAGTGATTGAAGAGGCAGAAGAGTGGACAGAGCCAATGGGTCCAACTCCAAAACCGAACATTCTTGATCTCAGGAACTGGGACATGA
>JALUWC010000119.1 GCA_027019885.1 Geoglobus sp. | reverse complement strand
ACGACAAACTTGCCATTCAGGTATTTGGTCTCATCTTTGGAAGATCTGGTGATGGTGGTATCAGCACTCAAGCTGGATTTGCTCTCCAGAACCTCAAAAGCTGTTGAAGAGATGAACGTCACATTTGCATCTGATGATTTGTTGAGCAATGCAACCACAACATAATCTCCAGGACTCAGTTTGCCGAACGCTACCGAGCCATCCCCGCTTGCATTAAGAGTTATTGACTTATTTATTCCAGAACTTAGCAAGTTCCTTAAAGGTTGAGTGTTCCCATCAACCGCAGCATCCAAATCGTTCTTCAGCTGAGTTGGCGATGTTTTAACAAGATATATGTAAGCCGTTTTGCTGGCTAAATCGCTTGTTCCGAGAATGTCTGCGGTTACATTATCCTCAGGATAATACATGGGGTGCTTTGTGAAGGGATAGTTCACAACAAAATCCTGATATTTCTTAATCCCGTAGGTGGTGATATTTATCACCTTTGTACCTTTTGTGTACTGGGTGCTGTTGATTCCATTATAAACCAGTTTTATTTTCGGAATGGAGACCTCACCCCCACCTGTCATTTTTATCCAGTTTTCGCTACCGGGTTTAAGAACAGTCAGGCTTTCGTAATACCCTGAACTTGTGTTGAGTATTTCAACCTTCACCAGCTTCTCTGCCGACACTGGTGTTAATAGCAACAACAACATTAGGATTAACAGGTATATTTTTCTCATAGCAGGCACCAAGTTAACATAGCAATAACCTATAAAAAATTTTGTGATTCTCTTATTTTTACGATTCTCTTAATCAACTTTGAACCCACTTTAGGTGTAAGGTTCAAAGAACATCATTATAACTTCAAGTCAGGAGTCTATCTACAATGTGGTAAAGTTCACAGGAAAAAAGAGCTCTTGAACCTATGGAATAGGACGATATCAGACTCCAGACCAAGAAAATAGGCAAACGGGCAGTTGCAGGATGTAGAGGCCGTTTACACCGGAGGTGCGAAGGTCTTTCTGGCTAAGTCTATCTCCGCTCTCAACTCCGACGAAAGAGAAGTGCTCAAGATCGTTTACCTGCTCGATGAGGAGGTTGCGGCAGGAGACCTCTACAGGTTCTCCAGAAGGAGGTTGGGATGAGCTATCAAAGGTTTTACGAGATCCTAACAAGTGAAGGACATCTTCTTCATTAAAAATGCTCAGTCGAGATTTGCACAAAATAGGCAGCTGACCACAAGCTACAGCGTTATAACTATATATCGATCGTGTCAACCTATTTTACCTGTATCCATAACAACCGTAAAAATAATAACGTGCATTTAACCTGCTAATTCATGCACGGCCGGGGCATGTGCATGTAATCCAGGAGATGGGTGCTCAATAGCAAATTATAAGCCATCTGTAATCATTCAGAATATCTTTTCTCATCCTTAAAGTGCTTACGATATCGCTATCTGAAAATTCTGGTTCCATAGTGATGAACAACTTATAATATCGATAATTATTTATTCCCCTTTTACCAGAATCTTCGATGATCAAAAATGAACAATCTGACAGACATCCCGAAAATGGAATCGGAACTGAAGATCATGGCACTTTCCAAATTCTCAACAGAGCAACTTAAAAAACTGGCCATGAAACTGGGTGTGCCAATATTCCACAACAACATGAACTTAAAAAGACATGTTCTCATCTCAAAGATTTCAAGCAGACTCACGCTGAACGAGATACTGGAAGTTGCAGAGAGATGTGATGTTGACTGCAATGAAATTAAAAAGCGTCATGAAGCGATTAAACTGAAACTCAGAGAAATGTACGATCAGCTCGAAACAGCGAAACACCACGCGCCTTCTGAATCTGTAAAAAACAAAGATGATACTCAGGCAATACTGGGTTTTACAGTCGAACCAGATGGAGATGAGAGGCATTGATTCTACCTGAGCGTAATACAGAAACTGTGCCCCAACCATATTCAATGAGAAAACATCTCTACGAAAAGTGATAAAGAAGGGTTAATCTGTGATGTTTGTGGTGTTCTGCTTTTCATTTTTCGCAAAATCCAGCAGATACCCATAGATCAGCGGCAGTGCTATGGTTGCATCGCAGTAAACAGTTGCTGTTTTTGCTCTTTCCTTCAGCTTGCACCAGCTTTTGGCCTCGTCAAGTGTCGCTCCACTCAGCCCGCCCCACTGAGGTGAGTCGGTTGTTATCTGAACAGCATAGTCAAACCCCTCAGCCAGCAGCATTGCCTGCAGAGTGAAGTTCTTTGGCACACCTCCACCAACAATAAACACCCCCATTTTCCTGTTCTGGAAGCACAGATCTACCATGGTTCTGACATCCTTTTGTGGGGAATATCTCAGATCTTTCCCGTAAACAAAGAGATGAAGGCCAAGAACAGAGTCATGGAGAGTGGGGCAGAAAACAGGAATCCTCTTTTCATGGGCTGTCCTGAGAAATGATCTGTTTGGCAGCCTTTTACCTATCTCCCACATGATCTCATAGCTCGCCATCTCACCTTCAAGCTCCTGAAAAATGTCAGAAACAAAGCTTTCAACACCCTCAAATGCCTCATTCTCGATGAAAACATCGTAAATCCTGTTGATGTTCCTTCTGCTGAGCTCCACATCATCTGAGCTCTCATCCCCCATCTCATGCCTGAAGCCGAGAGCTTCAGCAATCTCATGGGTTGCATTTGCACCTGTTGTTACAAGAGCACTCATGAAATCATTTTTCATGAAGCCATCAACAATTCCCCTCATCCCAGCCGGAATCATTGCCCCCGCAAGGGTGAAAAAAACGAAGGCATCTCTTTCAACCATTTCCCTGTAAATCCTGCATGCCTCTCCAAGCCTTCTCGCGTTGAAGGCTGATTCTGCAAGCTGCTCCATCAGTTCCGAAACCCTGATGCCTTTTGCCACCTGAATTTCCTTTATCATCCCTTTGCAACTCCCAGAGGCCTGAGTCTTGCGACTATCTTTGAAATTCCAGCCCGATCAACAACACTCACAACATCATCACTGCTCTTGTATGCCTGAGGAGCCTCCTCAGCAAGAAGTGCTCCGTGGGTGGCTCTGACATATATCCCTTCTTTCATCAGATCTGCCCTGACTCTGTCTCCTCTGAGCTTTCTCTTTGCGGCAGATCTGCTCATGACTCTCCCGCTTCCGTGGCATGTTGAGCCGAATGTCTCCTTCATTGCCTTCTCCGTTCCAACGAGCACATAGCTTGGAGTTCCCATACTTCCCGGAATGATCACAGGCTGACCGATATCCCTGTACTTCTGTGGTATTTCCCTGCTCCCAGCTCCAAATGCTCTCGTTGCACCTTTTCTGTGAACGACAACCTCAAACTTTTCTCCGTTGACTGTGTGTTTCTCAAACTTTGCGATGTTATGGGCAACATCATATATGAGTTCCATTCCAAGATCCTCCTCGCTCATTCCGAAAACCTTTCTGAGCGTCTCCCTCACCCAGTGGGTTATTATCTGCCTGTTCGTCCAGGCAAAGTTTGCGGCAGACGCCATACCTCCAAAATAGTCTTCTCCTTCCTTGCTCTTTATCGGAGCGCATGCAAGCTGCCTGTCAGGCAGTCTGATCTTGTATTTTGCAACAGCCCTGTCAAGGACTGTGAGGAAATCAGTGCAGACCTGATGCCCCAAGCCTCTGCTTCCGGTGTGAATCATCACCGTTACCATTCCTTCCTCAAGCCCAAATGCCTCTGCCGTTTCCGGATCGAATACCTTATCAACATACTGAACCTCGAGGAAGTGGTTTCCGCTTCCAAGCGTGCCGAGCTGCCCCCTGCCTCTGTCTTTTGCCTTTTTGCTCACAGCATCAGGTTTGGCCCCATCCAGAGCCCCATTTTCCTCACACCTGTCTGCATCCTCCCCGTAGCCGTATCCACTGTCTATGGCCCACTTCACTCCATCCACAAATATATCATCCAGATCTCTGTTTGTTGCCCTTATTCTGCCTTCGCTGCCAACTCCAGAAGGGACAGCAACAAACAGCTCATCAATCAGGTTCTTTATTCTCGGCTTTACATCCTCAACTCCAAGGTTCGTTCTCAAAAGCCTCACACCGCAGTTAATGTCAAACCCGACTCCACCTGGGCTTACAACACCTTCCTCAGCATCAAACCCTGCAACCCCACCGATCGGAAATCCGTACCCAACATGAACATCTGGCATCACAAGGGAGGCCATCTGAATTCCCGGCATCATCGCAACATTCGCAGCCTGTTCAACAGCCCCCTTTTCCAGCATGCTCATCAGCTTTCTGTTGACGTAGAAATAAGCCGGAACTCTCATCCCCTTTTTGTATGATACTGGCAGTTCCCACTTGTACTCAGTAACCTTCTTCAGCACATGTTCCATGCTCTCAATGGATTTGTGATTGTATTAATTTCTTGTGCTCTCAGGTAATCCTGTACTTAATGCCATGTTTTTGCATAATATGGTGCAATTCTGCCAAAGCCAGTTTTATGGGACGTGAAAATATTCGCGGATCAATAAAAGAGCTGGATACGTGAGGTGAAAGTTAAGCAAACTGTTTTAAGCTAATTTGGATAAATCTTACTGCAATCTCATTCACCTCTGCTGAAGTGCCTTCACCATGATTTTTCACATCGAAGGGATTATGTATCGAAGAAATAGCTTCTGAATGCTTCAGTCTGCTACCTCAAAACAGCATTCTCAGATTAAACATCGTGAAAAGAAAATTGAACTTAAAATTATGGCTCTGCCTTCTCTCTTGGAATTGCTTTCCTTATCTCATCAAGGAGCTCATCATCGCTCTTTCCTTCTGGATTTATGTTGAGAGACTTTGCCATTTCTTCAAGCTTCTCCCTTTTTTCTCTATCCTTATTTTGATACCTCCCCTCTCTGAGATTTCTTTCGAATTCTATAAGTTCCATCTCAGCTTCTCTCTGGGCTTTTTTGAACTCGCCTGATGCTTTCCCTATGCTTCTGGCCAATTCAGGCAGTTTATTAGCTCCAAACAAAAGCACACCTATGATCAGAATGATAATCAACTCATTCGGACCTATCATGGTTTCACCTCAGCCACTTCCCTTTTTGTTGGTGTAAGGGTTATTTAAAGTTTTAGGCTCAAGGCTTTCAATAACGGAGTCTTTGATTGATCTCTCTTTCATTTCCTCAACCTTCTTGAGAATACCCTCATCCGGGGGATTTACTCCGTACATTATTTCAAGCTCAAGCCTTCTCCGTGCCTTTTGGTACTCACCGTAGAGCTTTCCAAGTTTTCTTGCGACATCAACCATGTTGTCTGGGCCAAGAAGTATGAGTGCAAGCAACAGCACCAACCCAAGTTCCCCCCAACCGAACATCAAACATTCTCTGGTTTTGGATATTATTAATAGTTTTTGAAGCTGAAGCTTGAACAAAATAAATTTAAACTAAGCAGAATAATATTTTCTGAAAAATGAAGCTGATACTGGTTATAGACAGGGACGATGATTTAGGGAGGAAGACAGGGATCTCATCTCCAGTCATAGGGAGAGAGAGCTGTCTCAAAGCCGGAGAGATGTTGGGGCTTGCAGACCCTGAGGATAGCGATCTGAACACAATTTTTGGAGCAATAAAGATATACGATGACCTCAAAAAAAGAGAAAAGGTTGAAATTGCGATTGTTGCTGGAGATGAGAATGTTGGGGTCATATCGGACAGCAAAATTGCCGATCAGATTGATTATCTCAGAAACCTGATCAGGCCAGAGAGCGTTGTTCTCGTTACAGATGGAAGTGAGGATGAATTCGTGATCCCCCTGATATCATCGAGAATGAAGATTGATGGAGTGCAGAGAATAGTGGTAAAGCAGAGCAAAACCATAGAGAGCACCTATTATCTGATCAAGAGAATGTTTGAGGATCCAAAAATTGCAAAATCAACCCTCGTGCCTCTCGGAACAATCCTGCTAATATTCTCCATCTTCTCCCTCGCAGGTTTCATGGAGATCGGATACGGAACGATAGTACTTTTCATCGGGATATATCTCATCCTCAAAGCATACGGAATGGATGATGCGATAGAAGAGTACTTCTCAACAATCAAGAACTCGCTGCTTGAGGGAAGGTTCTCATTCATAACCTATATAATATCACTGATTCTCATAATAGTCGGGTTCATTCAGGGGATAAACAGCTTCTGGAAACTCCTTTATCAGCCTGTGGCAGTTGGTGCAATAATTCTTGCAACCGCATTCATATACGGCAGTCTGTGGTGGATTGTTTCGGCAGGTGTTAGTATAATAATCGGGAAGATTCTGGACGCATTCATTGAAGGAAGGAGTGTGAGGAGGTATGTATCAATGATATTTCTGCTGATCTCTGCCGGGCTGATAATCTGGGGTGGATCGGTTTACATAATCTCATCAACAGAGGTTTACGCCCATTTGAGAGAGGATGCAATGTACTATTTCCTCATGGCAATGTTTGGAGGGTTTCTGGCAGGGATAATCGGAGTTGTTCCACTAAGGGGACCAAAATCAGCTTAAATCCAGCTCTCTTTTAAGCTCGCATGCCTGACATATCTCTCTTGGAGTTGGCTCTCCACAAATTTTGCACTCATTCAGACTTATCTGGGGATACTTCTCATGCAGGCATGGAAGTATGGCCTCAAAACTTCTTAGAACGGAGAACTTCCTGCCCGGATACCTGTTCTCAAAGTCGTAAAGAAAATCCCTGACAGCAGCCCTGACTGGCGTCTCGCTGTAAGGACATTCTTCAAAAGAGACAGGCAGGTTGTGTAAAATCGCGTAGGTAACGATCTCCTGCTCGTAAAGCTCTCTCATTGGTTTTATTCTGGGCACAAGCCCTTTCTGGACTTTTGATGGTACAAGCCTTGCAAGCCTCTCAATATCCGATTGCAGAAAGTTGAGCAGAATGGTTTGTGCTTCATCATCAAGGTTGTGACCTGTTGCAAGCTTATCTGCATTTATCTCCCTTGCCTTTCTGTTCAGCAAATATTTTCTGAAAACCCCGCAGTACGTGCATGGATTCCTTTCTCCCTTTTCCACCATTGTATCAAGGCTCGCATTGAATTCATCCTCAAATGAGACCACATAATGCTCGATATCAAGCTCTCTGCAGATTTTTCTTGCAATCTCAAGTGTTGGGGCTCTGTAGTCCTTTATACCCTCATCAATCGATATCGCCACAAGCTCGATGTCCCTCCTGTCTCCATAAAGTCTCTTGAGCATGTGGGCAAGAACAACACTGTCCTTCCCTCCACTCATTGCTATGGCCACTCTCTCATCTCTGGTGATCATCCTGAATTTTCTTATGTTCCTTTTGACCCTCCTGAGAATGCTGTCTGTAAAATGTCTTCTGCACAGATGCTTTCCTGAGTGTCTCTGGAAATAAATCGCATCTCTGCTGCAGTAGGAACACCTCACAAAACTGTTTAAATAGACTGGTTTTATATAAGTATGTGCACGATCTGATTGACAGCTACCTGAAAGTTGAGAGGATGGACGAGTGCATTTTGAATGCTGTTTTCAGGAATATGTGGGATTTTGAGTATGTTCCCGTTCACGCAATAACAAGAGAGTGCAGGATTGATGAGGAAAAGCTTGAAAACCTTCTGAAAAAGCTGTCAAGCCTTGGAATTCTCGAAAACAAGCACACCGAGTACCTTGGTACGGGTTTCACATTCAAAGGTCTTTCAGTTTTCTCCCTTAAAAGGCTTGTCAGAAAAGGCTCCGTCTCGATGATTGGAAACATTCTGGGGGAGGGAAAGGAGAGCGTTGTCTTCAACGCCCTAAACGACAGAAATGAAGAGCTTGTTGTTAAATTCCACAGAGTTGGCTATCCGAGCTTCAAGAAGGTGAGGGAGAAGAGGGATTACGGAACACTTCATCACACAGTTCTTACAGTCAGATCGGCAAGAAAAGAGTACCGGGCATTGAGAAGACTTTATGGATATGCAAGCGTTCCGAAACCTGTCGCATGGGAGGGAAACGCTGTTGTGACAGAGCTAATTGATGCAAAAGAGCTGTTCAGGGTGAGGCTTGAGAATCCTGATGAGGTTTTGGACATGATAATTAATGAGATCAGAAATATGTTCTGGAGAGGTGTGGTGCACGGAGATCTCAGTCAGTTCAATATCCTTGTCAATGAAAGCGGTATATGGATAATCGACTTCCCGCAATACATCGAAGCTGGCTCTGATGGATCTGATGACGTCCTTGCAAGAGACGTTGCAAACATTCTGGAGTTCTTCAGAAGGAATTACAGGCTGAAAAAAGATTTAAATGATGTACTGAGATACATAAGAGGAGAGACATGAAGATTATAGGTGTTGACATAATAAAGGGCTCAGCCCATTCAAAATCCAGAGCGAGATATGCAATTCATTATATAGACGAGAGAAACGAGTGGTCAAAAGCTGCATCGAGGGGCAGGCTTTTCAAGTACGTGAGAGAGAAGAGACCGGACTACATAGCAGTTGACAGCATATTTGAGCTCTTCAAAGACAGAAGAGAGCTTATAGAGTTCTTGAAGTCCCTCCCGGTCAACACAAAGCTCGTCCAGACTGCAGGAAAGATAGCTCTCCCTTCCTTAGCAAAAAGATACGGAATATGCATCGATCCAAAAAATCCCTTTGATGAGGCGAGAGCGTCAGCACTGCTTGTGAAGTATGGAGTTGGAGAGATGGTCTCTGTTTTCTCAGACAAAACTGTGATAAAGGTATCGAGAAACAGAAGCCTTGGGAAAGGCGGATGGAGACAGAATAAATACAGGAGGAGAGTTCACGATTCTGTCAGAACGGTTTGCAGGGAGATAAAAAGGCTCCTGGATGAACAGGGATTTGAATATGAAGAAGAATTAAGACCGGCCTACGGAGGGGTGTCAAGGGGCGTGTTTGTGGTCAATGAGCCCAGAGAGAATGTGCCGGTAAATTCGTTCAAAGCAAAAGATGTGCAGGTTTCTGTCAGTGCTGTTGAAAAGGATAGAATCGAGCTTATCCCCCTCAGCAGGCAGAAGATTTACACAATAGTCGGAATAGATCCGGGAAACACTGTTGGTATCGCAATTCTCGACTTGAGCGGGAACATCATAAGTGTGGAAAGCAGAAAGGAGTGGAGTTCATCAGACGTTTCAGAGCACATACTCTCTTTCGGAAAGCCTGTCATCATTGCAACAGACAGGAAAAGCCCTCCGGATTACATCCTGAAAATAAGGGCATCGTTCAACTGCATCCTCCACACACCAAAAGATGACATTTCTGTTGAGAAGAAGAAAGCCCTCACCTCGGGATACAAAACGAGAAATGATCATGAGAGAGATGCTCTTGCATCTGCGATCGAGGCATTTAATGCGTTCAAAAGTAAGCTGAGGAACGTGGAAAAAAGGGTTCCCGAGGGATACGATATCGACGAGATAAAGGCAGGTATTATAAAGGGACACTCCCTAAGGCTGATGCTTGAGAAGAGAGAAGATGAAAGAGAAAAAGCTGAAAGAGAGGAAGATTACATAAGCAGAGAGGAGATAACCAGACGAGACAGGATAATAGCCAATCTCAAAAAAGAGAACATGGAGCTTGAAAAAGAGATACAGGAGCTGAAAAGAGAGATTGAAAGATTGAAGGAGAAGATATATCACATTTCGTCTGAGGAGCACAGAAAAATACGTGAGCTGAACCTTGTCAGATCTCTTCAGTCAGAAATCAGAGATCTCAGAAAGGCAGTAAAAAAGAGGGACGAAACAATAAGAGAGCTTAGAGATAAAATAGACGCTCTGAAAAAAATGAAGTACCTTGAGTTCAGGGGCTGGAAGGCAATTAAGGTTCTGAGGAAGTTCACAAAGGATGAAATCGAGAGGCTTGAAAACTCTGCGGGTATAGAGAGTGAGGATGTGATACTGATAAAGGATGTTGCAGGTGGGGGGAAGACCAATGCAGAGATGCTTGTGAAGAGAAAAATAAGGGCAGTGATTGCAAAGGGAGAGATGTCACACTTGGCAATGGAGGTTTTTGAGAGGGAGAGCATTCCAGTAATAAAAGAGGATGATCTTGAGATAATGGTTTTCGATGAGTTTGCCCTTGTCAGATCGGAGCAGCTTGAAAGGGCTGTTGATGAAGCAATAAAGAGGCTCGAAAAAAGGAAGCTTGAACAGATTGAGGAGATAATATCCGAATACAGAACAAGAAGGTTTGAAGAGATCAGATAGGTTAATATAAAATTTCTGCTGGGGTTATTCAATGATCGAGTACCTGATTCTCGCTTACTCCCCTGCACTGTTCATCATGTGGTATGTATACCATAAAGATAGAATTGAACCTGAGCCAAAATTCTACGTTCTTGTAACATTTCTTTTTGGGTCACTTATCTCAACATCCCTTTCGATTCTGGTTGAAAGATCCATGAGTGAGTTTCAGGTGTTCATTCTCGCACCTTTCGTTGAGGAAATCGCAAAAATGCTTGCTCTCCTGATTCCATATAGAAGAGGAATGTTTGACGGGATCATGGATGGTGTCGTCTACGGTGTGGCAGCAGGGCTTGGCTTTGCATCATTTGAGAACCTGATTTATGGAGTGTCATATGGCTTTGAGACCGCAATGATAAGGGCTTTCCTGACACCAATCGCTCACTCAGCCTTCACGTCAATAACCGGAGTTGGATTTGGTCTGAAATCCGAGGGAAAAACATCCTCAATTTTCCCGTACCTCATTCTCGCCAGCATGTTTCACTTGGCCTGGAACACTTCAGCCATTACAGGTGTTTTCACCCTCACCCTTTTCGGAGCGAACATACTGCTGCTTTACATACTCATCAAGATTGGCATGAGAGAGGATGTGCAGAAGATAGAGCAGTACATCATCAGAAAGTTTTAATATTTCTGCTCTAATTGATCTTTAATGGCACTGGGTTTTGTTCTGATAAAGGTGATGCCGAGGAGAGAGAGGGGTGTTTACGAGAGACTGCTCAAGCTTGAGGAGGTTGAAGAACTCCATCCACTTTTTGGAGAATACGATCTGATAGCAAAAATATCGGTTAAGGACTTTGAGGAGCTTAGCGAGGTTGTTGTGAAAAAGATAAGATCCATTGACGGGGTTATAGAGACGAAGACCCTCACCGGAGCGAAATTCTGAGTTATGATACGAGGACTTCAGATTATTGCAGAAAACAGAGTTGGAGTTCTGAGAGATATCACATCAAAGATAGCAGAGCACAGCGGGAACATAACCTACGCCCAGAGCTTCATAATAGAGCATGGAGATAACAGGGGAAAGGCATTGATATACTTGGAGATTGATGGGGGGGATTTCGAGAGAATTCTGAAAGAGATACAGGAGTTTTCATTTGTAATTGAGGTGAGCGAGGAGAAGCCATTTGAGAGGGTTTTTGGCAAAAGAGTCTTGATATTTGGAGGTGGAGCTCTGGTTTCTCAGGTGGCACTTGGAGCTGTGACAGAAGCGGACAGACACAACCTTAGAGGGGAAAGGATAAGCGTTGACACGATGCCTCTTGTTGGTGAAGACGAGCTTGCAGATGCTGTCAGGGCTGTTTCAAGACTTCATAGAGCCGAAATACTCATTCTGGCAGGAGGAATAATGGGTGGGAGGGTTGCTGATGAGGTGAAAAAGCTCAGAAAAGCTGGAATGCCTGTCGTCAGCCTTAACATGTTCGGCTCAGTCCCAAAGGTGAGCGACCTTGTTGTGAGCGATCCAGTTATGGCTGGAACTCTTGCAGTTATGCATGTATCGGACAAAGCAAGATTCGATGTGAGCAAGGTAAAAGGAAGAAGACTTTAGTGAATGGAACTCTGGATTGATTGACATGGCTGTTGTCATAGGTGTTGGCAATTACATTCTCGGAGATGACGGCTTTGGAATACATGCCATAAAGAGGATGATGGAGATGGATGAATTTAAAGGTATTAAGATCGTTGATGCGATGACAAATCCCACAATGCTCCTTGAGGCAATGGATGGAGAGGATAAGGCAGTTATCGTTGATGCGATAGATATCGGTCAGAGGGACGTTGCCGTGTTCAGGTTCAACCCGAATGTGGAGGACTTTCCATCAGATGTCATGCTCAGCATCCACGACATGCACTTCAAAGATCTGATAATGATGGCAAGAGGTGTTTACGATTTGCCAGAGGAGATCGTTGTGGTGGGCGTTAAACCTGAGAGAGTTGAGGTAGGTCTCGAACTCAGTGAGAAATGCATGAGGCATCTGGATGAGGTGATAGAAATAGTAAAGAGAGAGCTCAATCTCAGTCCCAGCCAGAAAAAGGGTATGTCCTGTTAAATGGCTCCGAATTCCACCAGTCAATATCATCGTAACTCAATTTTGCCCAGCCCGGATACCTCAGACTTGATCCAATTCCTATCATCTGGCCTGGATTGTCAAAAATCTTGGGTGGGTTGTAATAATACCAGTAGTCCCTGAGAAACTCACTGTATGGCTTCTTCTCGTTTTTTGCAAGGTACTCCTTCCACGTGACAGACACATTCCTGTATCTCCCGTCAGGTGAGTCGATAATTCCGGGTGGGCTGTATTTGTTTTCTGTAAGCATAACAGGCTCAATAGCAACCCTCTCACCGCTGTCAAGCTCAACAATGACCCATGTGTGGTGCAATACATCGGATCTGGCGATGAATGCTTTGAAGCCATGTCCCTCCAGATACCACTCCATGTAAGATGATGCCTCTGTGGAACCAAATACACCCTTTTTGTATGGGGGGAGGATTGTTCTATTGAGAACAGCAGTTAAGTTCTTCAGATCGTGAGTTCCAACATCCCCATACATCTCTCTCGCAGCAGCGTAATAGCCATGAGGAAGATAGGCTTCACCGCTTATGTAAAAATAGATAACCAAAGCTACAACCAGAGCTACACTGAGAAAAACGAAATATTTGATGAGATTGCCAATGAGGTCAAGAAATCCCATGAATGAACTCCGCATTATTTCCAGTTAAGTTTTTCCCAGAACGGGTCAAAAGCTCATCACTTCAATGCACTGGAAATGATCGGATCAATATCTATTTTTTCAGCAACTATTTTTGAAAATTCGTCGATTGGGTCCTTCATGGAAGAATATTTCCTTCCAAAATATCTGTAAAACTCCCTCCTGACATTTTCGTTGAAAAGCAAGCCATGAAGATATGTGCCCCATACAAACCCATCATCACTTGCTCCTCCATCATCCTGAAATACAGGGTTTTTTGCCTCAGTTACCCCCATGTGTATCTCGTATCCCCTCACACTCTCTCCTACAAGATTCCCAATAATTTCTACCTCTCTGGTGATCTCTTTCTCAACCTGAACTGTTATTTTTTCATAGGCATTGAAATGTGTTACAGCATCTATCAATCCTATGCCCTTTGCCTTTACTTTTTCAATTTTGCTTATGATCTCCCTTCCCAGGATCTGAAAGCCACCGCAAATCCCTATGACCGGTTTGTCTCTGGCAAACTCCATGATCTTCCTGTCCATTCCAAATTTCCTGATCTCCCTAAGATCAAGAAGAGTCTCCTTGGTTCCGGGAATGATCAGAACACTGTAATCGCCTATATCTTCTTTTAGCGAGACAAAACCACACAGATCTCTCAACGGCTCAAAGTCCGTGAAGTTTGAAACTCTTGGCAATCTCAGTATTCCAATGTCAGGATTATCAGGTTTTTTCCACTCCTCGATGCTGAGTGAATCCTCTGAAGGCAGAGACCCATCGAAATAGGGAATGATCCCCAGAACTCTCACACCTGTAAGCTTTTCCAGCTCTCTTATTCCTGACTCAAGAAGTGCCTCATATCCTCTAAATCTGTTGAATATGAACCCCCTCACGAGCCCTCTAACATCATCTGGTAGGAGAGAGAATGTCCCGAAGAGAGATGCAAAGCTCCCTCCCCTGTCAATGTCGGAAACTATATAGATGTGTGGTTTTGCTATTCTCGCAATCCCTATGTTTGCAATATCTGTTTTATACAGATTGATCTCTGCCATACCTCCAGCACCTTCGATTATCACGAAATCGTTCTCCCTTTCAAGATCCCTGAACGCTTTTTCAACAGTTTCGAGAAGTTTTGGTACCTCCTTATAGTATCCAAAAGCACTTACATCCTTGACAGCCTTACCCATAACGACAAGCTGAGACTTCAGGTTCCCCTTTGGTTTCAGGAGAACAGGGTTCATTTTAACATCAGGTTCCTTTCCAGATGCAAAAGCCTGAAAAGCCTGAGCGTAGGCGATTTCATGACCCTCCCTTGTTATGTACGAGTTCAGGCTCATATTCTGGGCTTTGAATGGAGCAACGTTGTACCCCATCTTGGAAAGAATTCTGCAAAGAGCTGCAACAATAACTGATTTTCCGGCGCTGCTTGTAGTCCCTGAGATCATTATTGATGGCATTGAAACTCTATAAAGTTAAGCGGTATTAAATTATTTTCAGATCTTTGATATGAGAGTTCTAAGCTCCCGGAAGAGGGTCGCTATTCCGTAAATTATTATCAGGTAGATCACAATCGCATAAAATAGGTATGATTTGTAGCTGTAAACTCTCGCCAGAAGAAGAAGACTCAGAGATACAGAAGCAAGAGCTACCGACAGGTAGAAGGTATGGAGGTCAAGAGGTATTATGAAAAACTCCTTGAAACGGTAGTACTTTCCGAGTATGAAATTGAGGTAAATTCCGGCTATGGAGGCTGCTGTTGAGAGAATCGCAAGCAGCTTGTAAGAGATGGCTGGAAGGTGAAGTGTGATCAGCCAGGATATCGTGAAGTAAAAAACCACGCTGAAAAACTTTTCAGAGAGAAATGGCATCACATTGTTGTCAATGGCCAGGAATTTTATTATGTACAACCCTGAAACCATCAATACCAGCCAGAAAAGTGACGAGGCAAACTCCATTAAGAGCTTCCCTGTACTGCTGAGTGACAT
>JALUWC010000118.1 GCA_027019885.1 Geoglobus sp. | reverse complement strand
AAACGAGTACACCCTCTCATCAGGATGAAATTTTCTCAAGAGATCAACAAAACCGAGATCCAGAATTCTTCTGTATGCCTTTTTCGCATCGGTGTGGAAGCAGACATGGTTTTTGAGTCTTTCAGGGCTGTGGACATCTATGCTGTCAGGGGCAACATTCATGTCCCCGCACACAGCATAATATCCATCAAAATCAACCTCTCTTCTGAGATACTCTCTGAACCTCTCAAGAAAATCAAGCTTGTATTCGTATTTCTCGGAATCAATGCTCTGCCCCTGAGGTACGTAAACGTTCACAATGCCCATTTCATCAAATCTGGTAAAAATCACTCTGTCTGCCTCATCTCCATCCATTCCGATGACGACCTCATCAGGCTCGATTTTTGCCGCAATCGCAACCCCGTTTCTTCCCTTAACTCCAGAAAAGTACACCTGATAGCCGGCCCTTGAGAACTCATTTTCAGGAAAATTTCTGTTGTCAACCTTTGTCTCCTGCATGCACAAAATATCTATTTCCTTTTCTTTTATCCATGGAATCACAATATGGAGCCTCGACCTTATGGAATTCACATTGAATGTGGCAATTCTCATATCAAACCCTCCTGAAAGAGCTCAGAACACCATGACATCTGCATGCAGTGCCAACAACAATCTCTTCTCTGTTTTTTGCCCATTCTGTCATGTTTCTTAGCTCATCACCCATTATCGCTCCAAGTCCCGGCTTCAGATACCTGCTCTTTAGAATGAATCCACCCGGAAAGGCAAATCTGAGCATCTCATACATTGGTGCAGGCTTTTTTATTTTTGTGACCGGACACACATCGGGAGCGCTGCAGTTTGGTAGGCAGTCACCATCTCGATTATATGTTACGACCACGCTCCCTCTTCCTGCTGAGAGGATTATTTTTGGCGGCAACCCTGACAGAGCGAGATTTATCCCGTCATTCCAGGGCTTTACTTCCATAATCTCTGCGAGAAGGGATGCTGCGAGATGAATGGGGGCGGTTGGAAATATGTATTCAGGATCGAGCTGTAAAAATAACTCCAGGAGTTCTTTTGTGCTTCCCTGTTTGAAGGAGCTTTGCTCAGCGCTCTCGTCAAATTCAGGAAGATTAAGTTTCTTTTTCACAAGGCATTCTCTGCTTTCATCAATCACCACAAAATCTCTGTTCTTTTCAAGCAGGTATTCCGCAGCCTTCAGTCCATATCTCCCACCACCAAACACAATGTCCACAGGATGATGATGTTCTGACATTAAATAAGATTTGCCAAATGGGAAAATTCCAATTCCAGAAGGTTAATATATTTTCAACTATCAACTGATTCAATGAAAAGACTCCTGTTCCTCTCTTTGCTTGTAACCCTCTTTTTCATATATCCAGCCCTCTCTCAGTCACTGACAGTTGGGGTTTATGACAACCCTCCAATGGTATTCTACAAGAATGGAAAGGCGGATGGTTTTTTCATTGAGCTTCTTGAGTACATTGCGAAAAGGGAAGGGTGGGAGATTCGCTATGTTCGTGGAACCTTTCCTGAACTGATGGAGAAATTGAAAGAAGGGGAGATAGACATTCTGCCTGATGTTGCCTTCTCTCAGGAAAGAGCTAAAATCTTCATCTTCAACAGGGAGTCGGTTTTCAACAACTGGGGCGTTGTTGTGGCAAAAAATAGAATTGAAAAGATAACGGACCTGAATGGATGGAGGGTTGCAGGGGTAAGTCAGGATATTTATTTCAAAAACTTCAGGAAACTTGCAGACTCTTTTGGGATAAGATGCACGTATGTTGAGGTTAAAGGGGATTATGGAGAAGTACTTGATGTCGTTAAAGCTGGGAAGGCTGATGCAGGTGTGGTATCCAGAATATATGCCAATCTTTACTCCAAGAATTACGGACTGAAGCTTACATCGGTGATATTTTCTCCGGTTGACCTAAGATTTGCAGGAGCAAAAGGCAGAGAAACCTATCTTGAGGAGATAGATCACAATCTTGAGATTCTGAAGGAAAACCAGGACTCCATCTATTACCATCTTATCGGAAAGTGGACGGAAAAAGCCAGAGCGGTAACTCCATACTGGGTGAAGTATATAATCGCCTCCACAATTTTTCTTGGATTCTTGCTCGCTTTCAGAGAGGTTTATTTGAAAAGAGAGCTGAGCAAAAGGAAGTTTGAGATAATCAGGATTAACCGTCTGCTTGAGAGGATAATAGGTATGAATGAGACAATTTTAATGGAGAGGGATACGGAAAAACTTGGATTGAAGACCTCATCCCTGCTTTTGGAATATAAAGATAATGTGGTCATCTTTTTTGCTGGAGACAAAACAATGGCCTTCTCCAATGGGGATGCAATAGATCCTGAAAAGATAATGGAGTACGAGTGCATAAAATCTGCAGTTGCAAAGAGGGTGCCGATTCAGATTCCGCCGGGTTTTCATCCGGAGAGCTGCATTCATGCGGAGGAGGTTGAGAAGTATTATGGATACACATTTCCAATGATTTACGGCGATGAGGTGAAGGGGTTGATTTTCATCATGAGTGAGGGCAAGCTTTCAGCCCAAGAAACCAGAATACTCGAAACACTTGCAGGGGACATTGCCTATGCGATTCATGATTTTGAGCTTGAAAGGCAGAGAAACATGATCTTAAGACAGCTCCGGGATAATATAAACCACATGATGATCCTTGTTGACAGAATAAAGAACCCACTTACCGTGATAAAGGGCTTAGCAGAACTCAAATGCGAGGAGGTTCAGGATGAAGTAAATAGAGAGATCTCCAACATTCTTAAGATTGTCAGAGAAATTGAAAAAAGCTGGCTTGAATCTGAAAAACTTGAGAAGAAACTGGAAAGATGATACTTCCACCTGCTAACAGCTTGTTAATAGAAGCAGATAGGATGCCGACAGTTTCCGCGGTTCCCGCCCCCTCTCGGAAGGCAGTACAGCGCGGAACGGGACAGGGCTTAACTTCCGGGTTCGGAATGGGTCCGGGTGTTTCCCCCATCCCTGTGACCGTCGGCATCTTTTCTTTGTTTTGAATCGTTATTTAATGGTTTTGGTAGAGGATGCATGTTGCTGCTCATTCCTTTATGGGTTTCCAGATGAATCTTGCAATCTCTCTCAATTTCGGCTTGGAGTATGTCAGGGCGTAGTATCGGAATATTTTTGCAGAAATTTTCAGCATGAGATAGGATGTTGCGGCCAGGATCACAGCACCCAAGGCAACATCAAAGACATCTGCTGACCCAGCTGAATAAAGAGCAGGCATGAGTGCTGGAGATGTGAGGGGGAAGAGAGAGAAAGCCTTAAGGGCTGGAGATTCCGGGTTAAGAGACATCATCTGGCTGAGAAAGATCGCTGG
>JALUWC010000117.1 GCA_027019885.1 Geoglobus sp. | reverse complement strand
GTGGGAAAAAAGTTTACACTTTATCTCCCAAAGAAAATAGTGGAATATCTCGATGTGAAAGAGGGAGACAGAGTAAAAATGTTCGCCGAAAAAAGGAAGCTGGTAATAGAGGTGGTTAGAAATCCTCTCGATCTTGCGTTATCTGGAGCGAAGTTTGCCAGAATTTCTGATGAACAAATTGAGCAGATAAGCCTTGAGGAGCAGAAAAAACATGAAGATTCTGCTTGGTACCTCACTTCTTTTACCAACTCTCGGAATTGAAGTTGAGAGGACTAACAGGATTTTAAGGGAATTGAGTGAGCTGAGTGAGTGCGAAATATACAAATTCAGACTTCAGCATCCTAGAATGTCTATGGGTTGCAAATTCGCTTAAAAAGAAGGGTAACTTTGATCAGAGCATTTTTGAAGCTGGAATGGAAAGTATATTTGAAGGCTACATGAAAGCTGAAATTAACCCGAAAATCGTTCTGGAAGCCCTCGAACTGTATGGAATGGGCTATGGAGACATCATTGACTGCATGCTTTATTCAACTGCTCTGCAAAACGATCTGAAGTTTGCCACTCTTGATAAGGAGCTAAAAGAATTCGTAAGAAAAAACAAGCTCGATTACATCTTTTATTAAAAAAGAGAGAGCAGCAGAACCGGACATAGGAGCTCCATAAAAATAAATTTAAAAAATAAAAATACTTAAGAAAAACACATACTATCTCCAATAACCCAGATAATAGAAGAAATCAAGGCTAAAAAGTCTTTCTGAGGGACAAGAAGAAGATAGAGTTTAAAAATCTTATCAGCTCTGCTTTACTTCTAGTACTTCCTCCAAGAAAGACAAGCGAACCAGTCTCTCTTTTTCAGAAAATTAGCTACGAATCCGTCATAATTTATTACCACAAGCCAAAGAAAGTATTAAAGTCTAAAGAAACAAAGAAAAGGAGATTTATAGCGATATGAAAAACTAAGCTGAATTTAGGGGGTGATTAAGTCGACGGGGCTTCTAAACTTTAGTAAGCCCCTTCCCAAATCACATCTCAGCTAACCTCTGCAACACCTTCTTCTCCCTGAAACCAAGAGCAACAACCACGCCAATCAAAAGGACATTAACAGCTACGAATTTGTAAACAGATCTCCTCGTATAGCGATGCAATTTCCGCAAACCGAATGATTTAGCCAGCTTAAATACATCCTCGATCACAGATCTGATCGACCTAAAGCTCTGCCAATTCTCAAGCAAACTGAGCAGTTTAGCTTTCAAAGCCTTAAACAGCTTCATTTCCTTCTTCATATTCTTTGAGCTGAAAATGCTGAGAGGATAGCTCAGCAAACCATCTAATCTCTCCAGTCTAAAGTTGCTTCGAGGAAAGATCAGAGGAACGATCTTGTATTCATTCATCCCGACTAAGTAGTTCCTATAAGCATAAAAGCCCCTGTCGAAGATCAGGACATCTCTCAGCCTGAGAACTCTCCTCCTTCTCAGCTCTTCCATGATTTGATGAAAGATCTTTGCTTCATGCTTGTTAGTAGGATGAAGCAAGAACATTAAAGGCTTCATGGAAGGATATTCCAAAACGAGAGTGAGCTTCATACCAATAAACTTCCCTTTCGCAGAATACCCCACTTATACTCTTTCCCTCGCAAATCAGCCTGCTTAACAGGCTTTCTGAACCAGTTTACGTTAACGCTTACGTCAGTGCAATCGATGATCACTCTGGAGTTCTTGCTCTCCTTTTCGTTATTGAATTGAGAATCCTTAGAATCATCGCAATAAAGCCGGTAAGGCTGAACTTCGAGAGGAAAGCGTAGACGTAGCTTTCCTTTGGCACTTCTTTTTCTCTAATTCCAATAAACTCTCTTAGCTCTTTTCTTTGCTTTAATTCGCTGACAACGTGGCTTATTTGCGTGGAAAAGAACATGGAAGTGGTTGTTATCTTTAACACGGGAATGGCTTTGAGGCTGGCATATCTCGCAATTATCCTCTTTACCTTCCTTAAATCGAAAATGTTAAGTATTTTTGATAATAGCTTCCATCTGTAGTCGCTTTGGTCGACTACTAGCGGTATACGGATTGTTTCACTCGGAGGAGGCATATGCCTCCTCCTACATAACCTTTTCGGTTTTTAATAGGTTTGTTTCCTTTGCAGAGGGATTTTGTAATGTCTCTTTAGATGGGAAGGTTGGGTGATTCTTTGTTGATGATTTGAAGGTGTGCGAGAAGAGATTGGGTTGGAGGTTGTGTAAGGGCCCTAAAACTTTAGGATACTTAGCCAGCAACTTCTGAGTTCTATTCCACAAACTCTGCGTTAATTCCAATTTTCTTCGCTACTTCCCATTGTTTTTCGTCGCTCGTTAAAAAACCGCCAAGTTTCTTTGCCTGAGCGAGATATAGAGCGTCGTAAACAGTTATTCTTTCTTTTGTCGAGATTTTCATAGCCTCGTCAAGATACTTCTCAAACTGCTCAAAAACAACTACATTTTTTAGCTTTTTCAACGCGTCAAACATTATTCCTGCCTCTTCATACGAGATCTCGTTATAGATCACGTAGTGTTTCCAGATTGCATTTGAAACCTCTGCCATGGCCAGCGTCAGGGAAAGGGACTCTTCTGCCAAATACTCTCTGACTTTATCCCAGTTACTTTCCCTCAGAATGTATTTTGCAAGTGAAGAAGCGTCAATTACTATCACGATCCTCCCTCACGTACCTCCCTGCTGTACCCTTTTTCGTTTCAGGTATATTGGAAAGCATTGAATCTATTTCTTCCAAAATCATTTTCTTTTTTTGCTCCCTAACTTTACCTTCGATGAATCTTCTAATTTCTTCACTCCAGTTGATCTCAACTTCTTTCATACTCTTTTTAAGCTCTTTCGGAATTCTGAAGCTTATTACATCCATCGTATACTCTATTGTATTACCCAAATATAAACATTTCGTATTACTAATGTGTATGTTTTCCAATGCAGCAAAGCCTACTTCTGGCCCAAAAAGGGGTTTGAAATATTCACAGGTTGAACTATCTTAAAATTCTACATTTCTGCCGATTCATACCTCCATATTAGATCAAAATACTTCTTCATCCCCGCCACCAAACTCGGATTCTCCGTCACGGCAGCGTCTCTCAAATAAAGCGGAGTTTCGGGATCTTCAACAACAAATATTGCCTTTCCGGTCTTGTACTCGTAGCTTGGATCAATTATTGTCCCTCTGAGTGGCAGCAGTGTTTTGCTGAGTCTTATTTCTGCATCGAGGTCAGATTTAACAAGCTTCAGAATCTCCTTTTGTACAGCCCTGCTTCTCTCTTCGAGAAATTCTTCCCCCAGCAGGAGAATTTTAATCTTCACACCTCTTTTGGATGCTCCTATGAGCTCG